>JAPYSD010000186.1 GCA_029936705.1 Croceicoccus sp.
GAAATCAGGTTGGTGAAATAGAGCGCGGGCGTCCCCCGCTCCTTCGCGTGCTGCACGACCGGCGTGGTGCCGATCGCCAGATCGGGTTCGAACGCGTCGAACGCGGCTAGGTCGTGTTCCAGCGATGCTCGGAACTGCACCGCCACGCCCCGTGACTGCAGCCAGTCGGCATCGTTCGACGACCACGGCGTCTTGGGGCAGGCAGTCCCGACATAGCGCAGGTCCGCCCCGCTCTCGATCAGCAGCCGCGCCACCAGCAGTTCGGAGCCTTCATAGCCCGACAGCGTGATCCCGCCCGATACGGGACTGGCCTTCAGCACGCCCCCGATGGCGGCGCGCATGGCGTTCTGCGTCGCAGCCAGCTTGTCGCCCGCGATGCCGAACGCATCGGCGATTTCGGCCAGCCAGGCATGTGTGCTTTCCACCCCCACGGGCGCGGAGCCGACGACGCGGCGGCCAGCGGCCTCGAACTCGCGGATGCTGGCGGTGTAGAACGGGTGGATCGCCGCGGCGACGGGACAATCGAGCGCGGCATACAGCTCGCGCCATTCGCGCACCGGCACGGTCGGCCCCGCGGCCAGACCCAGCGGCGCCAGCATCTGGCCGATCACCATCGGGTCGGCGGGAAACATCTCTCCGAGCAAAGCAACGCCCGGCCTGCCGCGATCCAGGTCGCGCGGGGCGCGTACCGGCCCTTCTGCAATTTCCTTGCGCGCATAGGCCAGCATCGCGCTCGAAAGCACGTCCTTGGCCTCTGCATGAGTGGGCACGCCAAAGCCGGGCACGTCGATGCCGACGATGCGCACGCCGTTGATGCTGTCCGGCAGCAAGCGCAGCGGCACGCCGCTGGCGGTCGGAACGCACAGGTTCGTGACCACGATCGCGTCATAGCGGTCGGGGTCGGCCATCAGCTCGACGGCCTCCTTGATGTCCTCGAACAGCTTGCCGGTGACCAGCGATTCCGAGTTGAACGGCACATAGCCGACCGAGCGGCGCGCCCCGTAGAAATGAGAGGTAAAGGTCAGCCCATAGACGCAGCACGCCGAGCCCGAGAGGATCGTCGCCACCCGCCGCATCCGCAGCCCCACGCGCAGCGAACCGAAAGCCGGACACATGCTCTGCGGCTGGTCGTGCGGCCCCTGGGGGTAGTCGGCGGCCAGCCTGTCCAGCACTTCGCCCGACCCGGCCTGCGCCGCCTTGGCTCGGATCGCGGCCTTGTCGCCATGGCAATCGGCGTGGTCGTCTGAAACGGGGCCGGTCACGCGGGCACCTCGTCGTAATGGACCTCGAGCGACTTGCGCTCGGGCACCGGGCGGCCGTGCATGTCCTCCAGGCTGGCGGGCTGGAGTACGACGCCGCGGCCCACTTCCTCGGCCGAGAACAGGTCGAGCAGCCCGTCCTGATCCAGCGGCGAAGGCGCGACGGGGGGCGCTTCGGCGACGTTCTTCGCCAGCTCCTCGAACAGGGGCGCCCAGCGCGTGCCGGGCATGCCGACGATCTGGTAATTGGCGCTCTTGCGGCGGATATCCTCGTCGGCCGGGATCGCGGCCAGCACCGGTATGCCGACTCGCTCGGCAAAGGCCGCCGCCTCGCCCGTGCCATCGTCCTTGTTCACGACCATGCCGGCCACGCCGACATTGCCGCCCATCGTCTTGAAATAGTCGACGGCAGAGCAGACGTTATTGGCGACATAAAGCGACTGCAAATCGTTCGACCCGACGACGATCACCTTCTGGCAAAGGTCGCGCGCGATCGGCAGGCCGAACCCGCCGCACACCACGTCGCCCAGGAAATCGAGCAGCACGTAATCGAAGCCCCAGTCGTGGAAGCCCAGCTTCTCCAGCGTCTCGAACCCGTGGATGATGCCGCGTCCACCGCAGCCGCGGCCCACCTCGGGCCCGCCCAGTTCCATCGCGAAGACGCCGTCGCGCTTGAAGCACACGTCCTCGATCCGGACCTGGTCGCCCGCCAACTTCCTGGCCGAGCTGGTCTCGATGATGGTCGGACAGGCCTTGCCGCCGAACAGCAGGCTGGTCGTGTCGCTCTTGGGATCGCAGCCGATCAGCAGCACGCGCTTGCCCTGCTGCGCCATCATGTAGCTGAGGTTCGACAGGGTGAAGCTTTTCCCGATCCCGCCCTTGCCATAGATCGCGATGATCTGCGTCTTGCGCGGCTCCTCGCCGACATGCGCGGCGTCGAGCTGCAAGCGGTCGCGGGATCGGGGAGCGGTCATTCGTTTCTCCAGTCGAGGATCATCTTGCGGCAGTGCGCGTCGCCGAACGCACTGGCATAGGCGTGCGCAGCGTCGCGCGCGGGCGCACGGTGGGTGATGAGGTCGTCGAGCGACAGGCGGCCGCGCTGTAGCAGGTCGCGCACGGCGGCCATGTCCTGCGCGGTCCATTCGGCGGCGATGCGAAAGCGCGCCTCGCGCATGAAGGCGGGGGCAAAGCTGAAACCGACATGGCCTTCGTAAAAGCCTGCCAGCACGATCTCTCCGCCCCGGGCGAGGCGGCCGACGAACATGTCGAGCAGCGAGGCATCGCCGCTGCAATCCACGATGCAGCGATAATCGCGCCGATCGTCCTGATCGGGATGGCAGACGGGATAGAGGCCGTTCGCATCGCGCCGCGCGGGGTCGGTTTCCCAAACCATCGGCGGCGCATCGCCGCGCGCCACGGCCATGCGGGCGACCAGGCGGCCCAGCGTGCCATGACCGACGATCAGTTCGGGCGCGCACGCTCCTTCGGCGGCAAGGGCGTGGTGTGCCGTAGCCGCCAGGGCAAGAAGAATGCCGCGCTCGTCGCCGCTATCGTTGGCGACCAGACGGGAGGCCGGAACGATCAGGCGGCGCGCAGCGGCGCCGAAAAGAGGGCGGACATCGGTAAAGCAGGTGGAGCCGGGCACGAACACGCGGTCGCCGCTGCGCCATGCGCCGCCATTGCCCGCATCGACCACCTCGCCCACCGCTTCATAGCCCGGCACCAGCGGATAACCCATTCCCGGAAAGGTCGGCATCCGGCCTTCCCAGAGCAGCCGCTCCGTCCCGCCCGAGATGCCGTGATGGGTATTGTCGACGATAACAGAATCGGCAGAAGGATCCGCAACATCGACTTGCCGCAGGGTGATCCTGCGCGGCTCTTCGATGATGACGGCGGCGGTTTGCACCAGCGGCTCCTTTCAGTGGTCGGTCGGCCAAAGGGTCTTCCGAGTCACTGTCAAACTAATACAACACCGTTTAATGTCAATTCCTTCTTACGCTGACGTATGTCCTGATCGCCAAAAGCGGCGAAGGCGTACGCAATCTCCTGTTCGGTCGCAGGCCGGCCCGCCCGGCCAGCAAGTCGATCTGCTGCGGCTCACGCAAACGCCCCGATCCCAGTGCCGCGAAATAGGCCGCGAAATAGGCGGTTGCCTCGGGTCCTGCCGCGCCCGCCATCGGCTCCGCCACGATGAGCCGCCCGCCAGGTTGCAGCGCCCCCGCGGCAACGCGAAGCAAGCGAAAGGCCTCCTCGTCATCACGGTCATGCAGAAGACGGCTGAAGATAATGCAGTCAGCCTTGATCGGAAGTCCCGCACCTTCCGGCAGGTCATGCACGGCGATCCTGCCGGCTGCGCCCTCGGCCGAGAAACGCTCACGCGCCAAGGCCGCGACAGCGGGCAGATCGGCGAGGTGCAGTTCGGCACGCGGCGCTTCGCGGGCAATAGCCTGCAATAAGGCCCCCGTCCCCCCGCCCACGTCAACGATCGAACGGAACCGGAAAAATCGTACCGAAGACAGCAGCAGCGGCACGACGAAACCTGCTGAAACCCGCATCAATTCACTGTAATCGCCGCTTTCGCCCGTATGCCCGGCATAGGGCCAGAACCGCGCCAGTTCCCCCCTGCCCGGATGGGCGAACACCGCAGCCGGGTTGGACAGATCGCGATAGAGCAGGCGATTGTGCCGGATCATCGCGACGATCCCCGGATCGGTCGCAATGACCAGCCCGTTGATGCTCAGCCCGACCGCGGCACCGCGCCGCTCCAGCAGCCCCGCTGCCAGCAGCGCCTGCACCAGCGCGTCGCGCCCGGCGGGCGGAAGGCCGAGCCTCTCGCCAAGCTCCTCGACGGGCAGCGCTCGCCCTCGCAGCAGGTCGAACAGGCCCAGATCAATCCCGGCCGCCAGCGCCTGGCTGAACACGAAGCCGCCGACCAACCCGAACAGTTCACGCGTATGCCGCGCCGACCGTGCGCTTCCGAACGGCAGGCGCGCAAGTCTTTCCCGCCAAACCGGATCGCCCAGCAGGCGGTCGCGCAGCGCATGGAACCGGTCGCGGATCATCCAAGTATCATTACACATACGAATGACAATTGAAATATACACTCACCCATGTCATCCTGCTTTCAGGAGGATCGCCCGATCGATCACATGCTCGTCATCGGTGCCGGAATTGCCGGCCTGACCGCGGCGCTTGAAGGCGCCGCGCAGGGAGCACGCGTAACCCTGCTCGAAAAGGCCCCTGCCCCCGGCGGCAAGATGAGCGCAGTGGAAGTCGGCGGCCGTCTGATCGATTGCGGTCCGACGGTCCTCACCATGGCTCCGGTCTTCCATCAGATCTTCGAAGACGCCGGACTGGATCTTGCCGATTTCGTCACGCTGCACCGCGCCGACACCCTCGCGCGGCATGTCTGGAGCGGCGGTGCCACGCTCGACCTCCATGCCGATCTGCAGGCCAGCATCGACGCGATCGGTCGTTTCGCCGGTCCATCGGAAGCTCGCGGTTTCGCCGCCTTCAGCCGCCAGGCGCGCAAGACGCTGGAATTCCTGCGGCCGACCTTCCTCGAAGCCGAACGACCCGCGACCCCGTTCCACCTGCTGTGGCGCGCGGGCCTTCGCGAATTGCCGGGCTTCCTCGCTCTCGATCCCTACCGCTCGCTGGCCGCAATGGCGCGCGAGCATTTCGCCGACCTGCGCCTCAGGCAATTGTTCGGCCGCTACACCACCTATTGCGGTTCATCCCCCTATCGCGCCCCGGCCACCCTTGCGCTGATTGCGGAAGTCGAACGCGACGGCGTCTGGCAGGTCGAGGGCGGCATGGCGGCCTTTGCCCGCGCGATGCTGTCCGCCTGCCGCCACCTAGGCGTGGATGTCCGGCTGGACTGCGAAGTCGCGCGGATCGAAACGCAGGGCGGCAAGGCCACCGGCGTCCGCCTTGCTTCGGGCGAACGCATCGGCGCCAATCGCATCATTCACGCGGGCGACCGCGCGGCGCTGGTCGCCGGACTGTTCGGGCCGGACGTCGCACGCGGCCGCCGCCTGCGCCCGCGTGAACGCTCGCTCTCCGCCTTTACCGTCGCTGCCGTGGCAGGCGCGGACGGCGTGGACCTGGCGCATCACAACGTCTTCTTTTCCGACGATGCCAAGGCGGAATTCGCTTCGCTGGCACGGGGCGAAATGCCCGGCGATCCAACCATCTACCTGTGCGCGCAGGACCGGCCATGCAGCGCCGCCCCGCCGGACGAGCGGGTCTTCCTCGTCCTCAATGCCCCGGCCAACGGGGATGTCCACGTCTTCAGCGAAGAGGAACGCGAACGATGCATGACCAGGGCCCTCTACCGGCTGGAGCGTTGCGGCCTTCGGCTGAATCCGCGCTACCCGCCTTCGATATCGACACCTTCGGATTTCGAACGCCGTTTTCCTGCGACCGGCGGGGCGCTTTACGGCCGGGTTTCGCATGGGTGGATGGCTTCGTTCCTGAGGCCCGGCGCACGAACCGCGATACGGGGCCTCTATTGCGCGGGCGGCAGTGTCCATCCCGGCGCGGGCGTGCCGATGGCGGCGCTTTCGGGCCGGATCGCCGCCCGGGCGTCACTTCGGGACCGCAGTTCGACGTGGAGCTTCCCCAAGGGGGCTATGCATGGTGGTACATCGACGCCTTCAGCGCCGATCGCCGACATTCGCTGACGCTGATTGCCTTTCTGGGCAGCGTTTTTTCACCCTATTACGCGCATGGCTACCGCGCCGAACCGCTGGATCACGCGGCACTGAACGTCGCGCTCTATGGCCCCGGCGCGCGCTGGACCATGACCGAGCGGGGCGAGGAATGCCTGCACCGCGACCGGTCGAGCCTGGCGATCGGGCCAAGCTCGCTGCACTGGGACGGCGAGAAGCTGACCATCGACATCGTCGAGACCACGCCCTGGCTGCGCCGCAAGGTACGCGGCCGGGTTAGCGTCTATCCGCATGCGCTGGTCGACCGCCCGCTGGCGCTGGGGCGATCCGAGCGGCACTTCTGGTGGCCCATGGCACCCTGCGCGCATGTCGAGGCGCAGTTCGACGACCCTGACCTTAGCTGGTCGGGCACCGGCTATCTCGACATCAACATCGGCGCCGAACCGATCGAGAACGGCTTCGCGCACTGGGACTGGGCGCGCGCGACCATGCCCGGCGGACGCACGGTGGTGCTCTATGATCTGCTCCCGCGCGAGGGCGCGCCCGCTTCGCTCGCGGTGCAGTTCGACCCCGCCGCAGAGGTTCGCGAGGTCGACCTCCCCGCTCCGCAGGACCTGCCGCCGACCTGGTGGCTGATGGGCCGCCGAACACGCGCCGACCGCGATGCGCGGGTGAAGGTGCGCCATACGTTCGAGGACACGCCCTTCTACGCCCGCAGCGCGTTGGAAATGAAGCTGTTCGGCGAACAGGTGGAAGCCATGCACGAGAGCCTGTCGCTAGACCGCCTGCGCTCACCCCTGGTGCAATTCATGCTCCCCTATCGCATGCCGCGAACCGCCCAGCGCCGCACCCTGCCACGCGTACCCTGGCCCATCCGCTCTCGGCCTGCGGGCGATGATCGTTGGGAATAGGTCGCGCGAAACCTTCAGATCGCCACCAACGGTTCTGTCAGGCCGCTCCTGTACGAACTGCACGACTGACTCCGCCCACTACCGGCGCGTTACTGCCTGCCGGGCTCAAGATTGAATTGTCTGGTAGGTAAGCAAATGGCGGAGCGGGAGGGATTCGAACCCTCGATACGGGGTTACCGTATACACACTTTCCAGGCGTGC
>JAPYSD010000187.1 GCA_029936705.1 Croceicoccus sp.
GCTCACAGGTGAATTCGGTGACAGCGGAGACATCCCCACCGAGCCCGACTGCACATCCGATCTGGCAGAGGACGCCACCCTCGAGGCCCCCATCACGGAGGTCCGCGAGGGGGTCGACACCGCCAAGATCCAGGAAGTCATCAAGGAAGGTGGCCAGGCTGAGCAGATGCTACAGAGCGGCTATGACACGTTTGCCGCCGGCATTGCCACCCTTGCCGAGGCGATCCGCCAGGGCAGCGAGGGGCTGGCCATCCTGCCCATCGTGTCGACCAATGAACGCGCCGAATCGCTGATGAGCGGGCCTGAGTTCGAGGAATTCCTGACCGCGCTGCGGCAGGGCTTCAAATACGTGATCCTCGACCTGCCGCCCGTCCTGCCGATCGCGGCGACCCGTTCGATCGCGCAATATGCCGACACCACGATCATGCTGGCCCGTTGGCGCAGCACGACCGTGCCGGCGGTCCAGGCGGCGCTTCGCCAGCTGCCGCGCGGCCGCGTGTCGCGCGCCGGTATCGCGCTGACCCAGGTCGACCTGCGCAAGCGGGGCCTGTTCTCAAAGCGCGATCCCAACTTTTACTACAAGGAATACCGGGAGTATTACGCGTGAACGCGCTTCAGCCCGTACCACTGCACGTCGACGACGACGACGCGCCGCGCCCCCGCTTTTCCGAACCGCGGGTCGCCATCATCCACTATTGGCTGGTGTCGATGCGCGGCGGAGAGCGCGTGCTCGAACGGTTGATGCGGCTGTTTCCGCAGGCCGATATCTTCACCCATGTCTATGACCCGGTGAAGATGTCGAACCGCATCAACGAGGCGAAGGTCACCACCAGCTTCATCAACAAGATGCCGATGAGCAGGCGGTGGTATCAGTACTACCTGCCGCTGATGCCGATGGCGCTCGAGCAGTTCGACCTCAACGGCTACGACCTGATCATCTCGTCGGAAAGCGGGCCGGCCAAGGGCGTGATCACCGATCCGACCAGCCATCACATGTGCTATTGCCACTCGCCCATGCGGTACCTGTGGGATCACTATCACCAGTACCGCAAGGACGCGAACCCGCTGGCGCGGGCGGCCATGCCGATGATGTATCACAAGCTGCGTGAGTGGGACGTGTCCTCAAGCGCGCGGGTCGACAATTTCGTCGCCAATTCGAACTTCATCCGCCAGCGCATCATGAAGAACTGGCGGCGCGAGGCCGACGTGGTCCACCCCCCGGTCGAGACCAACCTGTTCACCGCCTCGACCGAGATCGACGATCATTATCTTTGGGTCGGCCAGATGGTCCCCTACAAGCGCCCCGACCTGGCGGTCGAAGCCTTCAACGCCAGCGGCAAGCCGCTGATGATGGTGGGCACCGGCGGCATGGAAAAGCAACTGAAGAAGATTGCCCGGCCGAACATCAAGTTCGTCGACCGGCTCAATTTCGACGAGCTGCGCCGCGCCTATGCCCGCGCCCGCGCGCTGGTCTTCACCGCAGAAGAGGATTTCGGCATCGTCCCGGTCGAGGCGATGGCCTCGGGCCGTCCGGTGCTGGGTTTCGGCCGCGGCGGCATCCTCGACAGCGTGGTGCACGAGCGTACTGGCATCTTCTTCGACCGCCAGACGCCCGAGGCGCTGGCCCGCGGGATCGACGAGATGGAGCGCTGGTTGCCCCATTTCAATCCATCCGACGCCGTCAGCCATGCGCAGAATTTCGCGCCCGAACGCTTCGACCAGAAGATCCGGCAACTGACCAAGCAATATAGCTGATGGCAATTTCCGCTGCCTGCGCTAGGCAGGCGATGTCCGCCAGCGGCTTCGAAATGCTGCGACGGGCGTGTAACGGCCTGTACCTGGGGAATGCAGCGAACCCGTCATGACGGTCACGTTCATCGGCATCATCATGGCGGCCATCGGCCTGCTGCTGCTCATCCGCGGATCGCTTGCGGGCATGCTGGTCTTCCTGATGCTGGCAGGCATGATGGGCGGATCCGCCGCCATCATCCTCAGCTCCATGGGCGGATCCTCGATCCCGCCGGCACAGTTCGCGCTGGCCTTCGTCTGGCTGCGCATGGTGATCCCCGGCAGCCGCTTTCTCGATTCGCTCGGCCCGGCGTTCAGGCAGAATTTCTGGCTGATCATCTTCGTCGTCTATGGCGTGGCGATCGCCTATGTCGGGCCGCGGCTGTTCGCGGGCGAGATAAACGTCACGCCGCTGCGCTTTTCGGGCGCGGGGGGCGGGCTGTACGACACGGCGCCCCTGATGCCGACCTCGCAGAACATGACTTCGTCGGTCTATCTGATCGGTGCGCTGCTGACCGCGGTCGCGACCTATGTCGCGTGCATGTATCGCGGCGGCGCGAGCGCGCTGGTAAAGGCCGCGGTGGTCGTCGCCTGGTTGCATGCGCTGACCGGCGTGCTGGGCGCCGTGGGCCGGGGCACGCCGATCGAGACCTTCTTCGACCTGCTGCGCAACGCGAACTACACGCAGCACAGCCAGGCCTATGAAGGCTTCATCCGCATCAACGGCATCTTTCCCGAACCGTCGTCATGGTCGGCCTTTGCCTTTTCATGGTTCGTATTCCTGGCAGAGTGCTGGTACCGTTCGATCGAACCCAAGTCGACGGGCCGCGCCGCTCTGGTGCTGGCGTTGGTGATGTTCTTCTCGACCTCGTCATCCGCCTATGTCGGCCTTGGCGGCTATGCGCTGTTCTTCGCGGTCCGCATGGCGCTGTTCCCCAGCCTCGCCAGCCATTCGCGCATGAAGGAAGCCATCGTGATCGGCCTGGCCGGCGCGGTGCTCACCGCGATTCTGCTGGCCGCGCTCCCCACCTTTACCGAGGCCATCGGCCAGATGATCGACGACATGCTGTTCGCCAAGGCGGACAGCGAATCGGGCCGTCAGCGGCTGTTCTGGGCCATGCAGGGGATCGACGGGTTCTTCGTGTCCTGGGGCCTGGGCATCGGGCCGGGCAGCTTCCGATCTTCCAGCCTGGCGACCGCGATCATCGGGTCGAGCGGGCTGATCGGCGTCGTCAGCTTCGTCGCCTATCTGTTGATCGTGTTCGAACCGCGGCGCGCGTCATCTTGGGGAGCGGCCGGGCCGGTTGCCGCGCGCCTCGGCGGTGCGGCAGCGACGGCGGCGGTGGTCTCGCAGATCCCGGCGCTGGTCGCCGCGGCATCGCCGGTGCCGACCAGCGAGTTCGCCATCCTGGCGGGTGCCGCCCTCGCTTTCCGCCGGATCGGGCAGAAAAGCAGCACTGCGGCGGAAAATCAGGAAGAGTTCCTGGCCGAGACCGGGATCGAGGAGCCTGCACCCGTCCGGCGGGGCTGGCGCGTCGCCGACTGATCAGGCAGCAATGATCGGGGCGGGCACAGGGCCCGGCCCGATGAGACGATTTGTCAGTGTACCGCGTCGTCGCTGTCGATGCTGTCCGCCATCGAACGGAGGATATCGGGCAGCACGTCGCGCATGCCCAGCATGTCATAGAAGTTCACCGTGGCACCCAGCATGGCCATGCCGATCGCCTCGGGGCGAAAACCGCTGCTGACCAGCAGGCTGTAGCCATCGAGCATGCGTTTCGACACATGGGCGAACGCTTCGAACGGCGGGGTTGCCCCGTCCGATCGGAATCCAGGCAGTTCCGGCAGACCGGGGATGCCTTCGTCATCGTCCACGTCAAGTCCTTCCTGCATTGCTCTCGCCTTGAAGGATCCATCGAACATCAGCTGTCTCCTCCGTCGGCCGCGACCGAACTTGTTTCGGGATGATACATTGCGCCCCAATTTAGCCGAAGTGATTGACAAGGAAAGCGCCCCTATCCCTGCGCGCAGAGCATGACTCGAAATGGATGATGGGCGTCCGAATGGCTAATCTGCGCCATCGGCTGCGCGTTCTGCGACCGGCCAGGTCCTTCCGTTTTTGAGAATCTCGAAGCCGAATCAAGCAGATGAGAGCAGCCGATGCCGGGAACGGGCAAGACAAATGCTGCTAAATCGGGTTATGCTGCGAATTGGCGATGGCTGCCAGGGCCGCATTGGCCCATGGTCCGGCCGCGATACAGCGCTTGCAGCCGGGATCGGGTTTCGAACGCCCAAGTATATGTACCAATATGAAATCGCAGCCGATCAGGCCCTTGAATCGACGGGCGACGTGTTATGATCGGGCGAGGCAATCCATGAAGGTCGTCCAGCACCGATGCTAGCTCGCAAAGTATTCGCTTCCTCGGCATTTCTGACCGGCAGCCGGTTTCTGGGCCGCGGCCTCGACATCCTGGCGGCGCTGGTCATGGCGCGCTTCCTGTCGCCGGCCGACTTCGGCGTGGTCACGATCGGCCTCGCGGCGCTGATGGTGCTCGAATCCTTTACGGAACTTCCGGTCGAGGATGCGCTGCTGCGCGAAAAGGAATTGCTGCGCGAGGATGTGAACACCGCCTTCACCCTGTCGGCGCTGCGCGGGCTCGGGGTCGGCGCGCTGCTTTGCGCGGCGGCGGTCCCTCTGGCGATGATCTATGACGACAATCGCCTGATCCTGCTGATCTGCCTGCTCGGCATCGCGCCGATCGCGCGCGGCCTGCGCAGCCCGATGATGGTCCGCTTCGCGCGCGACGTGAACTACAAGCCCGCCGCGATGATCGATGCGACGTGCCGGACCACGTCCTTCGTAATGGCGGTGGCCGTTGCCTGGTACACCGAATCGTATCTCGCGCTGGTGATCCTGTCGGTCACCCCAGCCATAATCGAGATGATCGCGACCCACGTGCTCGCGCCCTATCGCCCGCATTTCACATTGTCGAAGATGCGCTTCATCCTGTCCTTCGCAGGGCAGGTCACGATCTCGCGCGTGCTTGCGACGCTTTCTTCCGAAGGTGACCGCTTCATCGTCGGCGGCTTCGTCAGCAAGGCGGCGCTGGGCTTCTTCTCGATGGGCCGCAGCGTGGCGACCACGGCAAGCTGGTCGATCGCCATGCCGCTGCTGGCCGTGATGTATCCGGGCCTTGCGCAGATCCGCCACGATCCGGCGCGCTTCCGCCGCAGCTATCTGCGGGGGCAGGCCATGGTCGTCTTCGCGATCCTGCCGCTGTCATTGGCGCTCGGCGTGCTGGCCGACCCGCTGGTGCGCCTGGCCCTGGGTGAGGAATGGCTTCCCGTCGTCCCGGTGATGCAGGCTCTTTCGGCGCTCAACGCCGCGGCGACATTTTCGATGCCTGCGCATTCGCTTGGCATGGCGACGGGCCAGATCCGCCAGATGATCTGGCGCGAGCTGGCGACGCTGGTCGTTTCGATCCCGGCGGTGACGTTCGGTGCGATCCACTACGGGCTGATCGGCGCCGTCGTCGGACGCCTGCTGGCCGGGCTGGTCCATACGGGGATGAGCCTGCAGATGGTGACCCGCCTGTCCGACATTCCGATCACGCGGCAGCTGATCAATCCGTGGCGTTCGGTGCTGGCCAGCGCGGTTTTCGCGGCGGTGCTGTTCATCGTGTCCCAGACCATGCCGGGCGGAAACTGGGTCGAGCTGGTCACGCTGCTGGCGGTGGCGGGCATCGCGGCGGGGATCAGCTATATCGCCGCGCACCTGGCGCTGTGGAAGCTGGCGGGCACGCCGGGCGACAGCCCCGAGCATTTCCTGATCGACCTGCTCCAATCGGTGCTGCGCGGCGGCAATGCCGCTCCCGCTCAGTCCTGATCACCGGGTCCGCCGGGCACTTCCAGGTAGATCATCGTCGGCAGGTGGTCCGAACCGCGATGCGGTCCGGTCTCCACGCTGACCGCGTGAACCCTGCCGCGCAGATACAGCTGGTCGAGCGGCAGGCGCAGGATCGCCGGATTGTCCTTGGGCCAGCTTGTCTCCAGCCCGCTGGCCAGCCGGAACCCGCCCGAGTCGCTGATCGTGCGGACCGCGTGCGTCCAGGGGGCCGAATTGAAATCGCCGGTCATGATGGCCGGCCCGGACGCGTTGGCGGCGACCTTGCGCATCGCCTCGATCCAGTGCTCCTGCTCGCCCAGCGGCCAGGGGCGGTCGAGATGCGCGGCGATGACGGTCAGCGGCGTACCGTTCACGTCGAGCACGGCGGTCAGCGCCGACAGCGCCTTGCGATTGTCGGCATCGCCATCGCCGGCATGCGCTGTCAGGCTGATCAGGGGAAACTTGGAAAACAGCACGGTCGAGCACGAATAATGGACCGAGCAGGACACCATCGTGGGGTATTTGGCCTGCAGCACCGCGCCCCATTCCTTCTGCATGCGCGACGCTTCGAGTAGAACCAGGATGTCGGCATCATGCCCGGCGAGCCATGCGGCATCCTCGCGCACCTGGCGGTTGGTCTTCAGCATGTTGAATTCGATCATGCTGACCGGCTGGGTCGTGCGGCCCATCGGCGGACCGCGCTTCAGCAGCGGATGAAACAGGACCAGGCCGGTCCCCAGCGCGGCAACCAGCACGGCGATGCCCGGCCACAGCATGACGCGATGGCGCACCCGCCAGCAGGCCAAGGCAACCGAGGCGATCAGCACGGGCCACCACCAGAACGCGGCGATATTGACGTAATCGGCCAGCGGCACCCATATCGCCGCCCACGACAGGGCCAGCACGATCAGTGCCAGGCACAGCACCGCGACCGACAGGACATGGCGCGACCGGTGCTTTCTTCTGGGCATGGGCCCGGGCGTTACAGCGAAAGCAGGGTATTGAGAAGATTGCGCGCGGCGCGGTCCCACGTCAGCCGCTTGGCGCGGCCCAGTGCGCGGGCCGCCAGCTCGCTGCGATGCTGGGGATTGTCGTAGACGGCCGCGATCGCCTTGGCCCAGGCGGCCGGGTCGTCGAACGGGACATAAAGCGCGCCGTCGCTGCATGCCTCGGGCAGGGCGCCGCAGGGCGCGACGATGGCCGGGGTGCCCAGCCGCATTGCTTCCAGCGGCGGCAGGCCGAAACCCTCGGTCGTGGAGGGAAAGGCGAAGAGCTGCGCGTTTTCGTACAGCGCGCGCAGTTCATTGT
>JAPYSD010000188.1 GCA_029936705.1 Croceicoccus sp.
AACGCAGCCGAAATGGGAATCCCCACCGAGTCAGTTCGTGTGGAAACCGCTCTAATGCATGGGATTTTATCAGAAAAGCCCCCGGAGGTCATCCGAGGGCTTGGAGGGTGGACGGGGCGGCAGGAGCCGTCGCTTCAATTAGATAACTGGATTTTCGTTTGGGAGGCCGGTTTGGAAAATCAGGATGAGCATTTCTGCGCAGGAGATTGCCGCCGATAGCAATAAGATCATGGCGTGCGACGCGTGAATGCGCTTTTCACACTCAAGAACCGGACTCGCCATTGGATTATCCCCCGCAGAGCGACAACTTCCACGCGAAGCTGCGCACCGCCGTAAAAATCTTTTTCTGCACCTGCCGGGTCTTTCATCGCCTGCTTCAGGCGCCTCTGACCGCTAGCGTGCCGATACCTTTGGAAAATTTACGGTGAAATTGCATCTCTATTACCAACCTGCCAGTGTACTGCTACATTTTGTCAATTTCTCAACGTCGTTGCGTTACTCCGGCGTCGAACATGCCACTTGGAGGGGACAGACCCATCGCGAGGGTCAATCTGCGGAGTAGCCTCTCGAAGGAATTGAAGGTATCGCGGAGTTTCGATTTTCAAGGCAACCGTGAAGGGGGAGCAGGATCTGACACCGGCAAAACTTGGCGGTACATCAATTCAGTCTCCTCCAAAGGGCATATCCGCCTACTCATGAAAATTTTCTTCGATAGAATACTTTCTTTACGAACTAATTCTATGGTCCTGAACATAGGTGTGCTCGCTTTTGGGCAGATAGCGGCACAATTCATCAACTTCAGCCTTATGCCAATCGTCACCCGGCTCTACTCGGCACATGATATAGGGCTGCAGGGATTGTTCATTTCCTCGCTTACTCTGTTTGTCCCCCTTGCCACACTGGGCCTGCATCTAGCGATCGTGCTACCCAAGGAGGAGCCCGAGGCATGGCAGCTATTCAAAATCTCGATCGGCTCTGCACTTGCTTTCAGCTTCGCCTTGGAATGCGCCTTAGTGCCACTCAATGAAGCTTGGTTCGAAAGGATTGGGGCGGGGGAACTAACCCCTTACCGCCATCTCCTGCCGGCGGCCGTGCTGTTTGGTGCCCTGACCGCGGCCAGCTCGCAATATTTGTTTCGCAAGCAAGTCTATGCGGTAGTTGCCCGACTGACAGTGCTGCACTCAGCCGTTCTGCAATTGAGCCGAGTGTCCCTGGGCCTAAACGCACCATCCGGTCTAACGCTGATTATTGCTTATCTGGCAGCAGGTACATGCGCCGTTCTGTTGCATGGTGTTACGCTTAAAACCGTTCGAAAGGAAAGGGAGGAACACTCACGCTTCAACAGCATGGCTTTATTAAAAAAGTATCGAGATTTTACTCTTTTAAGACTTCCTCAGAATCTCATCAATTCCTTTTCGCAATTGCTGCCGGTATTTATCCTGGCGTATTACTTTGGCCCCCAATCCTCGGGTCAATACTCCATTGCAGTCGCCGCTCTTTCGGCGCCCGCCCTGTTGATCGGCCAGCCAATAAACGACGTTCTCTATCCCCGTTTCAACGTCATGCACCATGGGCAGGACTCGCTGCGACCGCTCCTGATCAAGGCGACGCTATCGTGTATGGCACTTGGCATCCTGCCCTATGTCACAGTGGCAGTCTACGGAGAGCAGATCTTTTCATTCGTATACGGTGCGGACTGGGCTCTTGCTGGCAACTACGGGCAATGGCTTGCGATCTGGTATTTCTTCCAGATGGCAAACCGTCCCGCGGTGGCCGCAGTGCCCGTTCTACGGTTGCAGGGAGGCCTTCTGCTATACGAATTGGGTAGCACGGGCAGCAAGGTACTGGCGCTATGGGCGGGCTACCGCTTTTTCGATAGCGGCATCGCGTCAGTGGCTCTATTTTCCGTGGCAGGCATTCTCGCTTATGTTTTTCTGATCATCTGGGTCATCGTGCATAGCGGGGTCGATCATGCCAAAAGTCGGAGCGGCGATGGCGGAACATAAGCAGGTCAGTTCAGAGCATTACGATTTTTCTGACTACATGACCAAAAAGCGCTGGAGCAGTATTTGGCACCAGCTTAAGGAGGTGATGGACACTAGGCCAAACAAGGCCCTGGAAATCGGGCCTGGCGCCGGCTTATTCAAAACCGTGGCTGGCTTGTATGGGCTAGCGGTCGAGACACTCGATCTGGATGCTGACCTGAACCCCGATCACCTCGGCTCGGCTACGGCGATGCCGTTCGACGATGGATCGTTCGGCTGTGTCTGTGCCTTTCAGATGCTGGAACATCTCCAATATGACATCGCTCTCAAAGCTTTTTCGGAGATGGCGAGGGTATCTAGCGGGAAAATCATCATCAGCCTGCCCGACGCGCGCAGTTGCTGGAGCTATTCTCTGCACCTCCCTTTCTTCGGCGACCATCATTTCTCCGTTCGCCAACCATTATGGCGGCCTCGTCCTGTTGAATTCGATGGAGAGCACTATTGGGAAATCAACAAGGTCGGGTACCCACTCAAGCGCATTCTGACTGATTTCGCGAATATACGGCCGTTAGAGCGGACATACCGCGTCAGGGACAACCCTTATCATAGATTCCTGATATTCTCGTGACTTTCCCGCTGTCGTTTGATGCGCATGCTGGTCGTTTCCGCCTTTACCTGCCCGCGCAGGACGTTCAATGCGGGAGCAGCCAGAGAAGCAAGCGGCAATCCGCCGCCATCGCATTGAAAAGCTTTAGCTGAACAGTGAACTTATGCGCCTGTGGATGCCGACAATAGAGACCCGGACGGGGGCGCAGGTTTATGCCGAAGCCCTGGCCGAAGGTTTGCGAAAGCTGGGTCACCAAGTGGATCTGGACTTGATCCCCCATCATTACCAATATGCCCCCTGGCTCGCACCAGTTGCTCCTCAGGCGGCAACCGACGTCATTTTTGCGAATAGCTGGACCGCCGCTGCCTTTGCAGCGCGCAGCTGCGCGCCACTGGTAACAGTCATTCATCATGTCGTTCACGAACCGGCCTTCAGAACGCACCAGTCGTTCGCGCAAAAAATGTTTCACAGATACTTCGTTCGACCGATGGAGAAAGCAGCGATCAATCGGTCTGCACGGGTCGTGTGCGTCAGCAATGCGACCGCGACAGCTGTGCGACAGCACTTGTCGCGCTCACCCGTCGATGTAGTGACGAATGGCATCAACACCAATTACTTCCATCCGCTTGCGGTGAGAGATAGGCCTTCTCCCAATCGCCCGATCAGGCTCCTCTTCGTAGGGAAGCCAAGCCGCCGAAAGGGATTCGACATCGTGCGAAAGCTGGTTGGCTTGCTCGGCCATCGATGCTCATTTACTTGCATAGGCGGGTACGCGGAGCCCGGCATGACGATGCCCGAAGGAACCATACGAGGCAGGGTTAGCCGCGAGGAGTTGAGGAGCGCCTACAGGGATGCCGACTTCCTTATATTCCCTTCGCGCCTGGAAGGCTTCGGCTATGTTGCAGCGGAATCGATGGCGTGCGGTACACCCGTTATCTGTGCACCCGAAGGTGCAGTGGCGGAAATTGTCAACCCACCAGAATGCGGCATCGCGATCGGCGGCGACTTGCAAGCCTTTGCATCAAACCTTGCCTCTTTGTGGCATAAGCCAGAGCGGATCGAAATCATGGGAACAGCGGCCGCAATCAAAGCGCAAAAGCTGTTGAGCGAAGATGTCTGGATTGCAAAGATGGAGCGAGCATTGCTCCACACGGTAAATTCCCAAGCGATTGTTTGGGAATCCTAGAAGATGTCTAAACAGCGCCTGCTGGTCATTTCCGACCACTACCCACCGGACATTATTGGAGGCGCCGAACTCAGCTTGCACGAAATAATGCGGGCCTTGCCCCGGGAAGAATGGACTTGCAAGGTTTTGACACTCAACTGTGCCGTTCAAAATAATGGCCAAAGCTATGTTCTGGACGGCGTGGAAGTTCATTGCTTTGCGTCCCGCATGCATAGTGCGCCACGGGGGAAGCCAGGGCGATTGATCAACAGGCTGCGTCCCATGTCTGATGGCTTTAGGAAAGTATCTGTCAGACTTTATTTGGAATTAGTTAACCTTCTGATCGGTGATCGTTTTCAATATCGAAGTAGATCCATCGATCATGGGAAACGTTCCTCCGATTTCAATGATGAAATTGAGGCTTTTATTAGAGACTACTCGCCTCACTTTATACATGCGGACAGCAAAAATAGCATCCTTCTGCTCTCGCAACTTGATGTCGGAGAATCCCGCAAGATTGCTCTTGTTCGCGACAACCGATTCAATTGCAGCCATCCTGAACATCATATGTTGGTCGAAAGCTCTCAGTGTCGCACTTGCACGCTGGAATGCGTTGGAGAAGCCCATCCCATTGAGCGCATAGCCTTGCGAAGCGATATGCAGCAGACAACACGCCGACGAAGACGGGCGTTGCAAACCATGGACACAGTGGCAACAACCAGCTTGTTCTTGTCAGAGCAGCTGAAGCCGCTCTTGTTGGGCGAAAGACCGTATATCGTGTCGAATCCTCACCCTAATGAGAAAGAATACGAAAGACTCACAAGAGGCGTAGAACTTGACCGTCACCTCATGGTTCTCTTTGCTGGTAATTTAAGGCTTGCCAAAGGACCTCACATTCTGGCGCAGAGTTTTGCAGCGATCTCGGACGCCGTACCGGGCGTACGATTTGTCTTCGCGGGCAGAGGTCCTCTCGAACAGACAATCATCAAGATGGCTGCCAAAGCCAATTTATCGCAGGCAATTGAACTAACCGGGTTCCTTGACAGGCAGGAAATGTTTCAACGCCTTGCCCAAGCTAGCGTTGTCGTCGCGCCCAATGTCGGACCGGAGCCATTCGGTCGTTTGCCATTAGAATGCGGCATTGCGCGAAAGCCCATAATCGCCTCAGCGATAGGCGGATACCAAGAGACAATTATTCATGGACAAACCGGTTTGCTGGTGCCGCCAAACGAACCGGATGCCTTGGCGATGGCAGTTATTCAATTGCTGAACGACACTGACCGCAGGGCAGAAATGGGACAGGCTGCTTACCGACATATCCGAAAACTTTTCGCGCCAGAAGAGATTGCAAAAAATCTGATGTCCGTTTGGGAGGGAGAGGCCGTCTAATATGACCCTGCCTGACGAGAAACATCGGACGTGGTGGTTCGATATAACAACTCTATTGAAGCAGCTATCGCACCGAGGAGAGCGTCCAAAAGGGATAACCCGTGTTGTCTTCGAGCTTTTAAACCAGGCCTTGATTTCCGACGAAGAGATTATCGTGAAGATGGTTCGATTCGATGAACGGACGGGCAATTTCGTCGAAATAACCAAGCCTGAATACGAGCGGTGGATTGCACACAATGCCAAGGCTGGAAACTTCACAGGCCGAGCAGAGGCTATCGCACGCAAGCGCTTGCCTACGGCAGTGAAGATTATGGAGAGGCTTCAGAGCCGTCGTTTTGAACGCTCCCTTACCGTTCGAAACAACGAACCCGCTCATCCTTTCGGTGAAGGCGATATTTACATCTGTCTGGGAGCGTGGTGGCATCTCAATCTGATGGCGGGATTGAGAGCGATACGAGAGAAGGAGAATGTCGACCTTAGGATAGTCGTACTAATCCACGACTGCATACCTCTTTTATTGCCCAACATGTGCCTTGATAAGGTGGTCATCGCTTGGAATAAACAGCTTCATGACCTTCGGGCAGCTTCCCCCATTTTAGTGGCAAATTCCCAAAACACTTCACGCGATGCGCTGGATCTAATTAGGCCGGATCTCGATCGGATACCTGTCGTTCGCATGGGAGACCAATTTAAGATTGATGCGAACATCTGCTCGCTCGATGACTTTTCTGAGACCGATGCATTCTCGGCTCGTCCATATGTCCTGATCGTTGGGACTATCGAAGCACGTAAGAACCACGTTCTGGCCATTCGAGCCTGGAGAGAACTCAAAGGCAGAATAGGATCTGCTATGCCTGAATTGGTATTTGCTGGATCTTGGGGCTGGAACACTAATGAACTTCGGCATGAGGTAGCGGCGGACAATTACTTGGATGGTCACCTTCATATTGTTGAGGCGCCATCGGATGCCTTGCTTTCTACCCTGTATCTAAACGCCATTTTTACCTTGTACCCCTCCCATTACGAAGGTTGGGGGTTACCAGTCCGTGAAAGTTTATGTCATGGCCGCATCTGCCTGACAGCTCGAAATTCCGCGCTTCCCGAAGCGGGCGGGAATCTTGCTCAATATTTTGAAAACAACGATCTCAAGTCGCTGGTCGACACACTTGAGGGCTTGATCAGTAATCCCGCTCGGCGGCGCCGGCTGAATGAGCGCATTGAGCGAGAGTTTCAGCCGATCGACTGGCGAAGTAGCTGGGAGGACTTGGCTCGGCATATTCAAACGTCGACCGACTCTCCAGAACCGATCGCATCGACACGATAAGAAAATCTGCCGCTCTGCAATCGCTTCGGTTGCCAATCCGATCACAGCTTTTTGAACGTGCCAGCTTATCCGACGTGGCCCTTCCGATACTTGCTTGCCTTTTCTATTGAAGTCCCCGCCCTCCCAGGATCAGCCCTTTGCCAATCGGCTGCAGTGAGTTTGTTTGGCTGATGATTGCCAAAAAGCGCAGCCTTCAACACGCCGAGCCATTAGTCATGTTTAGTCCCAAGCGGGACTTGATCTTCAGGCTGCTATTGCGTGTCCCTACCACCCAAATAAGGTACGCACCCTGACATGCGCTCACCCAAGCGACCGCCCTTCGGTGTAGCGCTGCAATTGGCCAGTTAGCTTGAGCCTATTTCCATCGACCACCCGGACTGCACCCATGGCGAGGCAATTTCGCCAGCAACCGCTGACACAAGCGTTGTTATCATGCTTTGGAAAGGATGGTGCCGCTTACAGGACTCGAACCTGTGACCCCCGCATTACGAATGCGA
>JAPYSD010000189.1 GCA_029936705.1 Croceicoccus sp.
GGCATACACAGTGCGTTGAGTTCGGTGATCTTCTCGTCGAAAATCTGGTCTGACTCGTTTTCGGAAATGATGTCGTTCTGGTGGTAGGCTATGACATCGATGCGGGGCATATGCCACGGACGAGTGTTTTCGAGGCCTGGGCACGTCGTTCGGCTCATGCCCATGGTGACCAGGATCTTCTTCTTTTTGCGGGCAGCCAGGTTCCAGCAGATGAATTGGGCGTTGCGCCGCCAATGCTTGTATCCACCCTTGCAGATCGCGTGCCTTTCGGCATCGATCGCCTCGAGGAAGGCTTTGACGATGGTGGGAGCGGGCAGGTTGTCGGTAATGTGCGTGCGCGAGAGAGACGTGCGGATTACGGCCGGGTCGTCTGTTCCTGCCCAGCAGATCGGGTTCATGAACTCGTCCACCTCGAACTGACCATCCCTGAGCTGAAAGCCCTTGGTGGCAATGCTGACGGTCATGTTCCCATTGGGACTGACCGCGAGTTCGAGTTCGATCTGGTCATTGTGCGTCCGGACACCGTAATGAACGTCGCGCATCCGGTTCGCAGGCCGCTTCAGGATAAAGGGAATATCGCTTTTGTTGATATACTCGGCGTTCCACAGAAGCGCCTTGTTGTTGTCGATTTTCTCCAACTGCGCCTCCTATGCCAAAACGGCGGACTTCACGCCGCGAACTGAATCGACCTGCCTAATAAACGCGTCATCTATGATGACAACCGGGGGCGTGGTCGTGCGAACCTTGTTCTGTATGATCCGTAGTCGGCCCTCACCTTCAGGAGACTGCGCGATGAGACCGCGAAGCTGTTCCCGGTCAAAGTTCTCGTCAGTCTCGATGACGAGGATCGGTTCGCTTGTTCCCTTGTCTTCCTCGCCAAGCAGTCGCTCGACGGTATCGATCCGGTATTTGCGCTGTCCGGCCGACAGGTAGCTGCTGACCTGCACCACAGCGATCGCCCCTTTCTGCAGCAGGTG
The DNA here is from genome assembly GCA_029936705.1 of Croceicoccus sp. Lineage (GTDB taxonomy): Bacteria > Pseudomonadota > Alphaproteobacteria > Sphingomonadales > Sphingomonadaceae > Croceicoccus. Next base: position 978 of record JAPYSD010000189.1, read on the forward strand.
AGCGTTCTCGAGGTTTTCGTCGCAGCCGGCCTCGATCGACGTCTGGGCGTCCGAGATGCGCAGGCCGATGAAGCCTTTGCCGCCCTTGATGATCTTGGCCTCGTCGACCTGGGCCGCGATACGAAGCGGCATGTGCTCCAGGAGCGGCTCGGCCTCGGTCGGACCGGAGATGCCTTCGGCTTCCATCCAGCGTCGATAGGCATCGATGGGATGGGAAGTGATGGTGATGCCAAGGGCATCGCGTTCCATCTGGAGCACTTCCTTTTCGCCGGGAATGTCGTCCGCGTGTCCCGAGGGCAGCGCCGAAGGTTGATCTCCAAACAGGCTGATCTGCCCTGCCCGCTTGGCTTTCGCCTCGTTCGCTAGGCCGTCATAGCTCTGCTGGACGGTCGCGATGATGGTGCCCCGATCAGTGCTGGCGATATCGTCGAGTGCACCAGATGCGGCAAGAGCCACGGTCTGGGCCCGGTTCATCCGGTCGCCGCACCGCTCGATGAGCTGTTCAAGCGATGCAGGAGGGTTTTCCCTAAACGTCGAGACCAGGTGATCGACCGCTGCCGCCCCGATGCCGCGGATCGCGCTCAGCGACCACCGAATGGTCTTATCGTCGACGGGCAGGAAGTTCTTGCCGTCAGCATCGATGCGCGGCGGCAGGATCTCGACCCCGCGTTTGCGCGCTTCTTGTGCAAGCCTGATCAGCTGGTCTGTATCGTTGGCGTTTCCGTCGAGGGCGGCCGCGTAGTAGGCAGCGGGATGGTTGTTGGCGAGCCAGGCGGTGATGTAGGAAAGAAGACCGTATGCGGCTGCGTGAGAGCGGTTGAAGCCATAGCTTGCGAAGCGCTCGATAAGCTTGAACAGCTCTTCTGCCTGCTCGCGCGGGATCGCGTTGGTTTTCCAGCACCCGTCGATAAAGACCTGGCGCTGCGCGTCCATCTCCTCAACGATCTTCTTGCCCATGGCTCGGCGCAGGATGTCGGCTTCGCCAAGCGAATAGCCGGCAAGGACCTGCGCGGCCTGCATGACCTGCTCCTGGTAGATCAGAATGCCATAGGTATCGCGGGCGACGTCATCGAGTAGCGGATGGGGTGTGCCAAAGGGTTCGAGGCCCTTCTTGCGGCGTGCATAAAGGGGGATGAACTCCATCGGGCCGGGCCGGTAAAGCGCGACGATGGCGACAATGTCCTCGAACTTGTCGACGCGGATCTCACGGCAGGCCTGCGTGATGCCTCCGCTTTCGAGCTGGAATACACCCATGGTGCGCCCCTCGCTCAGGGCCTTGAGCGTTTTCTCATCGTCGAGTTCGACTTCATAGGGATCGAGATCGATGCCCTGCCGCAAGAGATTGACGCGCGCTCGCTCGATGATCGTGAGCGTCTTCAGCCCAAGGAAGTCGAACTTGACCAGCCCTGCCTTCTCGACAGGCTTCATGTCGTACTGAGTGACGGCCTGCTGGCGGTCATTGGGATCAGGTTCGAGCGAGGCAATCTTCTCGACGGGCCGATCGGCGATCACGATGCCGGCCGGGTGCCGGGTCTTGTTCCTGACAAGGCCATGCAGGAGCGCGCCGAGACGCAGCGCTTCGCCGCTTTCCGGCGTGGTGAGCAGCGCGCGGATTTCCTCGGAATGGATGATCTCATCGGTGAGCTCGCCGCTTGTCGGCAGCGCTTTCGAGATCTTGTCCATGAGGCCGTGCGACTGCCCGAGGATACGCCCTACGTCCTTGACCGCCATACGGGACTGGAAAGTGTTGTAGGCGCCGATCGCGACAACGCGGTCATCACCGTACTTCTGGCGAACGTAGCGGATGACCTCTTCACGGCGCCGTTCGCAAAAGTCGATGTCGAAGTCGGGAAGGCTCACGCGCTCGGGATTGATGAAGCGCTCGAACAGGAGGTTCATCTTGATAGGATCGAGCTTCGTAATGCCCAGCGCCCACGCGACGATGGAACCGGCGCCTGAGCCGCGGCCGGGTCCGACGGGGATGCCCTTCCCCCGGGCCCAGCCGATGAAGTCGGCAACGATGAGGAAGTAGCCGGCAAAGCCCTGCCCCACGATGAGGTCCATCTCGTAGTCGAAGCGCTCGTTGTAGCTCGCGTGCTGGACGGCAGGAACAGCCTCGAGCAGGGTGTCGAGCCCGGCACGGGCCATCGCGTGAAGAGCTTCCTGCTCACTGCTGCCGTCTTCGGTTTCAAATCGGGGGAGCATGGGCTTTGCTGCCTGCGGCAGAAAGTCGCACCGATCAGCCAGCCAGCCGCCATTGGCGATGGCCTCGGGCATGTCGGCAAAAAGGTCTTCGAGCCGATCGGTCGTTGGCAGGTCTTCGCCAAGGGCAAACTCAGGCTGGTACTGAGACGAGCTGCCGATCGACCTCAGCACTTCGACCAGTTCGGGCTTGCCGGTCGGTGCGCGCGCTATAACAGAACCGATGACCGGAACGTTGAGCTCATCTGCGAGGATCGTCGTGATGGCTTCGCCGCGCTCGTCTCGCGGACCGGCGTGCCGGTCGATCTCGAACGCGAAGCGGCCATGATAGAGCTTGGAGAGAAATTCCGCGACCCGCCTCGCCATGTCGCGGCCTTGGCGCTTGTAGATGTCGGTGATGGCACCGTCGCGGCCGCCGCTGACCACGACCAGGCCGTCGGCGTTGTCAATCATCTGGGTGCTGGTGAGACCTTCGCCCAGGTTCGTGACATTGCGCAGGGTGATCAGCTTTTGCAGGTTCTCCCATCCCACGGCATCGGCCGCGTAGAACGTGAGCGGTTTTCCAGGCGCTGCTGCGATGTCGATGCAAGCGCCGATGATCCCCTTGATGTCGGCCTTGCGGCAAGCGTCGGCGAAGCCGAGCGCTCCTGCGGTCGTATAGCGGTCCGTGAGGGCGACGCTGGTAAAGCCGTGGGTTCTGGCTTCATTGACCAGGCCAGACACCGACAAGGCCGACGAGAAGAGGGTATAGCTCGTCTCCGAGCGAATGAGGTGGTGACCGGCAGAGCAGAGTGCCCTGCCGAGAGGGACAGCTTCAATGAGGTCGCCGTGGCGGGCAGGTGCCGCTGCAGCGGCGGGCTGTTCCATGACGAATTCGTCCTGCTGGATCAGCTTGCAATAGGTTTCGCCAAGGATCACGGCATCGATAAGTGCGCCGTGGAGTTCGCGCCGTGCGGTGTCTACGCCGGTCTTTTTGGCAACGACGTCGAGGGTGTTCTTGCCGCCGGGGAAGCGCTTGCGGGCGATAAGAAACGCGTCGATGACGTTGCAATCGGGCCATGCGATTTCAGCCGCCTCACACTCTGCCTTGAGGAAGCCAAGGTCGAATGGGGCATTGAAGATAACGAGATCACCGCCTTCGATGAAGTCGAGCAAGTCGTTTGCGATTTCGGCGAATGTGGGCTCGCTGGCGAGCATTTCATTCGTCATGCCGTGGATTGCGGTCGCGCCGGCGCCAATCTGCGTATCGCCGGGATTAATGCGCTGATGGTATGTGCGCCCGGTTGGCGTCATGCCGTCGTATTCTACGACGCCGATTTCGATGATGCGATCGCCCGCATCGACATTGAGACCGGTGGTCTCGGTGTCGAGCATGTAGGTCTTGGTCATGTTCAAGTGTCCTGATGGCGATTAGGCGGCCTTCGCGAACGCGAGGCTATTGAGGGGTTCAAGATTGGCAGCAACGATCCGTTCGGCGAAAAGCGGAACTACGGAATTACCGATCATTTTCTTCTGACGCGAAGCCGTCAGTGGGCGGCCATTGACCGTGACGTTCCGCTTAAGACGGGAAAGGTCAAAACCTTGTAAAGACCAAAGCTCGTCTGCGGTGAGAAACCGATATCCGATATCCACCAAAACGTGCGCGCGCCCTTCAATGGTCAGGACGGGAGTGTCCTTGCCAATGAAGCTTGCCGCGCTGTCTGCATGAACCGCGCTGACGCGTACTTCAGCATGGTGATTGCCGCTCGCGCATATCGTGTGGGTCGGCCTTCGAAGGTCTGCACCTTTGGTGTTCTGCCGCGCGATATCGAGGAAAGAGAGTGTGACAAGGCTTTGCCCGGCCGCCTTGCTGCAGATGGTTGAAAGCGGCTGTTCAAGCGATCTGCCGGGAAGTGAGGAATGGTTCTGCGCAAGGAAGGCTGCAACCTTGTCAGCCGAAGCGGTCGTCTCGCGGGAGTTCGTCCAGTCAGGAGCGATATACGGCGTCTCGGATGAGAAGACGAACTTTTCGATACCCTTGCGAATGCGATTGAGCGTGTTCGGAGCCAGCTTGCGGCTCGGAGCGAAGATGGACTGCGCAGCGACGCTCCAGTCGATGTGCTCTCCAGCCGCCTTCCACGGGTAGGGCTTCGAGGGACCATGATCTGCCTCGGGCCACTCGACGGTCAGCCCGTCCCTTCTTGCGACGATCATCAGTCTTTCGCGTGCGGTATGTGCGCCTAGGTCGGCGGCATTGATGACCCGCCAATCGATCTCATAGCCCAGCGCGCGGATCTGGCTGGTCCATTGGGAAAAGTGCTGGCCTTCGCGGGACCGGTCGGGAAAACCGTAGGCATCAAGCGGCCCCCACTTCATGAACTCCGCGACGTTTTCGCAGGTGAAGAGAACGGGGCGGCAGTGCCTGATCCAGTCGAGCACGCGCCATGCGTGGTCGCGCTGCTGGCGTTCGGCAGGAATGGCGCGCCGTGACCTCGAGAACTGGGTGCAGCTCGGAGAGGCGTGGAGGTAGAAGACCTCCCGATCGCCGATGATGTGCGCAGGATCTGCGTCTTCGATGGCCTGGCAGTAATGCACGGTGCGGGGATGGTTTGCAGCATGCAGCGCCAGCGCGAACGGATCGTGGTTCAACGCTATGTCGAGCGGCCGCCCGAAAGCGGCCTCGATGCCGATCGAAGCCCCGCCCCCGCCTGCAAAGAGATCAACGAGCAGGCCGGTATGACGCAGGCGTTCAATGTTGGCAGGCTTCATTTTTCCCTCACGGTGACGAATACACGTCACCCCTTCCCCAGCAGTCTTCTGAACAGAGACACAGAAAGGAGAGCGGCTGGCAGCCGTTTCTCCGCGCCATCAAGAGATCGAGGCGCTTAGAGCGACCAACACGCCGAGTCGGTTTCGATCATCTCGCTGACGCCGGAGGAGATCGTTCGCAGGGTTCCACGCGAAAACGATTGCGATACCTGGTCCTCGCCGCCGCCATCGCTCCAGGCTGCTGATAGGGCGCGGAGCTCTTTCCTGGAGACGGAGAGGACAGGCGCATGGCGTCCATTCGAATGCTCTAGGCGGTAGTGGCGTTTGGAAACGAGCCTGCATTCGAACTGCCGCTGCAAGGTCAGTCTCTTGGCCGTTTTTCGCTCACGGCGATCGAGAGAAATTCAGAACCCGGGTTCTGGCCCTTCTTCGTAATCCGTTTCCATGCAGCAAGGCGCAGGTCCTTGCCATTGATGCTGATGGGACCAGTAAAGTCGGGATGCTTCTCTTCGGTCTTGTGCTCGTTCGGATAGAGCGCGCCGGAGAGCTTCTCGCCGGTGACCCGGGTGTACTGGCGCTGCTGACCATCGACCGACGGTTCGGCGATGACATTGATCTTGCCGCCGCTCTGGATATTGCCGGTCATGGTCGGAGCGCCGGGGGCATCATAGAAAAGCGCGCCAGTGTTTTCGCGCGGGACGAACTTGCTCTGTGTCTGGGTCATGAGGCAATTATAGGATCACGTCACGCCATGGCACAAATTTTATCCAAAAAAGGTGCGCTTGCGTGGGCTGAAGGACACCGTAAACGTCTTGCCTTCCCGGATTGCATCGAGTGGCCTCAGGCCAGAAACGTCGATCCCCATGAAGCTGGCGGCCATTTCGCTGAGCAATTCCGGAGGTTCATAGTCTGCCGGCAGCACGAGCATTGGGCCTTGGCTTACAGATGTGGACGGAACGAGGCCGGTTGCATCGAAATCTGCGATGCGGGTGCGTGTCACGTCCCCATCTTTGCAGGTCAGCAGGAGACTATTCC
>JAPYSD010000190.1 GCA_029936705.1 Croceicoccus sp.
GGCCGTTTCCTGCTGGGTTCGACCCTCGTGATGCTGTTCGGGCAGGACACCATCGCGTTCAACGCCGACTGGGCGCCCGAACGTGCGGTGCGGCTGGGCGAGAGCATGGGCGACCAACCTGCTAAATCTTAACGCCCGGCGCCCCTGGGTGGCGCGCAACCTCTCATTCCCGTCAGGTTGTTTCCCGGCCCGATAAGGGGCAGCGTGCGTGCCAACCGGGTATCCGATCGATCGGATCCCGAGCAGAACACACCGGGAGAATACGATGGACCGCGCAGCACGCATCGGACATCTGGGCGAACTGGCCGAAACCATGATCGGCTATGTCGAGAACAAGACGACTTTCCAGGGCAAGGACACGATGACCGTGCCCGCCGCGTCCTATTGCGACGAGGCGGTGTACCGCAAGGAAGTCGAGACCGTGTTCAAGAAGCTGCCGCTGATGCTGGCCTTCACCGCGGAAATGCCGAACCCCGGCGATTACAAGGCGATGGACGCGGTCGGCATGCCGGTGCTGATCACGCGCGACAAGGACGGCACGGTGCGCGCGTTCCTGAACGTGTGTTCGCACCGCGGCGCACCAGTGGCCGAGGAAGGGCACGGCAATTGCTCGCGCTTCGTGTGCAAGTATCACGCCTGGACCTATGGCCGCGACGGGCGGCTGATCGGCATCAACGACCAGAAGAGCTTTGGCGATGTCGACAAGTCGCAGCGCGGGCTGAAGGAACTGCCGTGCGAGGAGCGGCACGGGCTGATCTTCGTGTCGCTGGATCAGAACGGTTCGATCGACCTCGACGGTTATTTCCGCGGCTATCTGAACGATTTCGCGGACTTGGGCTTTGCCGACTGGCACTTCATCGGCAGCCGCGAGATTCACGGCGCGAACTGGAAGATCGCGTTCGACGGCTATCTGGAAGGCTATCACTTCCAGTCGCTGCACCCGGAAACGATCTTTCCGCGCACCCCGTCGAACACCATGCATTACGAAGGCTATGGCCCGTCGATGCGGATCAGCTTTCCGCAGCACGAGATCAGCAATCTGCTGAAGGACGTGCCCCGCGACAAATGGGGCACGCGCGAGAATTACGGCTATGACTTCGTGCGGATCCTGTTTCCCAATGTCTCCGTCTTCGTCGCGCCCGAGATCACGCAGGTTGCGCAGCTGTTCCCCGGGCCGACGCCCGACAGGAACCGCACCGTGCTGAACTATCTGTGCCGCGAAGCGCCCAAGAACGACGAAGAGGCGGAGAAGCTGGAGCAGATGGTCAATTTCTTCCGCGACGTCACCTACGAGGAAGATTACGTCATCGGCATGGAGATCCAGAAGGGCCTGGAATCGGGCGCGCACGAAGAGCTGATCTTCGGCAGGAACGAGCGCGGGAACCAGTATTTCCACGAATGGCTGAACTGGTACATGGCCGAGGATCCCTCTGCCCCCGAACCCGTGATGTGACGGGGCGGGGCCGGTGACCGTCACGCTGCTGTCGATCTTCCGCCGCCGAGCGGGCATGAGCCACGAGCAGTTCGTGGAGCATTACGAGACCGTCCACGCCCGCATCGGCGAGAAGGTGATGTCGGGCTATGCCACGCGCTATGTCCGGCGTTTCACCACGCCTTTCGGACGCGAGGACGACGGCGCGGAAGCCGACGTGGTGATGGAGATGGACTTTCCGGACGAGGTCACGATGAAGGCGTTCTTCGCCTCGCTGCAGGATCCCGAGATCGCCGCCCTGATCGCCGAGGACGAGGGCCGCCTGTTCGACAGCGCCACGATGAAGACCTATCTGGTCGACGAGCGGGAGAGCGTGCTGCCGCCCGTCCTCCCGCCCGCGCACCCGTCCTGACGCAGGGCTAATCCCCGCCCCTATTCTCCACCGGCCCTGCGTTCGTGGAAGATGCGATATTCGCGGCGGGTGAACACCCATTGGCCGTCGATGCGCGCCAATTTGTCCTCGTAATGGCCATTGCCGTGCACGGTTTCGCCGGTTTCGGGGTGCTGGTAGATCTCGATCGTCATGGTGGTCGCGCGGGCCGTGTCGCCATCCACCTCGATCCGGCCGGGATGGGCCAGATAGACCATCGGCCGCTTCATGTCGTCAAGGCCATAGACCTTCATCGAGCCGACCCAGGCATCGACGATGGCCTTCTTCCCCTCGAACCCTCCCAGGTCGGGATATTCGGGCAGCGCCCAATAGGCGTCTTCGGCCCAGGTCGACGCCCATAGATCGGCGTCGATGGTCATCACGGCATAGGCGTAGGTTTCCATCACTTCGCGAATGGCGATGCGGTCTTCCAGCGGTCCGGTGAATGGCATGAGTCTTTCCTTTCCGGCGATTACCAGGCGTGGTGTTCGCCGTTCCACTTGAAGAAATCGCCGCTGTCGGCGATCGACAGGTCCTGCGTCAGCGCGCGGATGCCGCTGGCGCTTTCCTCGGGCGTGATTTCGGCATTGGGTCCGCCCATCGCGGTCTTCACCCAGCCCGGATGCAGGGTGATGACGATGATCCCCTGGTCCTTGAGGTCGATGGCCACCGATCGCATCAGCCGGTTAAGCGCGGCCTTGGCGGCGCTATAGGCGTAATAGCCGCCCATCGGCCATGTGCTGGAGGCCAGCTGGCTGGAGAAGTTCACCACCTTGCTGCCTTCGTGCATGCGCGGCAGGAACGCTTTCAGCACCGCGAGCGGGCCCTTGACCATGACATCGAAGGCGCTGTCCCAGCCGTCCCAGTCGATGTCGGTCTCAAGCTCGTTATTGGTGGGGCCAGTGTTGCCGGCGACATTGTACAGCACGTCGACCGAGTCGCTGCCGGTGGCGGCCGCGGCGTCGGGAATGGATGCAAGATCGCCAGTGTCCATCCGGTGGACCGTCACCTTGCCGCCCGATCCGTCAGCCAGCTGCGAAAGCTCGTCCGATTTCTTCGTGTCGCGTACCAGTGCGAAGACGCGGTCGCCCACCTGCGCATGTTGCTGCGCCAGCGCAAGACCGATGCCGCGTCCGGCGCCGGTGATATAGACATTGAGCATTGTTATCTCCCACGATTGGTCTGTTATCGTGTGAGGGTGGTCGCCCCGCTATCCAGTGCGCAACTATCCTTTCTTATAAAAGACGGCCGGATGGCCTCGTTTCGCTGGCCTGCCCGGCGATCGCGCTATGAAAGATAATCCCAGCCGGTTCGCAAAGTCGCCTTCGGGTTTGGTGCGCGGTCGTATTCGATCAGGAAATCGCCGACCCCGCTGGCTTCGCCAAGCTCGATGATGTTCCGAACGTCCAGCACCCCTTCGCCGATGGCAACGATGTTCCCATCGCTATCCATGTCCTTCAGATGGACGGATATATAGCGGCCGGGTCTGGCGGTAAGGTATCGAGCGGGGTCGATGCCCATCCTGCTGGCCCAGTAGATATCCAGCTCTCCCCTGACCAGATCGGGATCGGTCTCATCAAGGATCCGATCGTACGGGGATATCCCGTCGATGGGGGCAAAGCCCTTGCTTCCGTTATGAATGGCGAAAGACAGCCCGGCCTCGGCGCATTGCCTTCCCGCTGCGTTGAGCGCGTCGATGATACGCCCCACGCCTTTGCTGGTAGCCAGATCGGCGTCGAGGAAGTTGGACCACACGATGGTTTTCTGACCAAGCACATGTGCGCCCGCGATGGCTTGTTCGATCAGATAGGGCATCTTGGGCAAGGTGTAGAGCGATTGAACCTGACCGAAGATTTCGTTCATGGAGACTTGGCCCGCATCCCATGCAACCATGCTTCGGTAAAACTCTGGCGGGCAGACATGGCGCGAGGGGGAGGTCAGTTCGGTTTCAGCCAGCAGATCGGCCAGGTGCTGGTGTTCCAGGCCGAGGCTGCCGAGCGTCTGGAACGTGCGATACCCGATGGCAGCGATTTCTTTCAGCGTCCCCACCGGGTCTTCGGCAAATGGCCGGATGACGGTAATGGCCGCCACGCCGATATTACGTCTTGTATGGGTTCGCGATCGCGCGCCCAATGGCCGTCCACCAGGGTGGACACATCCGCCAAGGCCCAGCGCACCACCGGCCAGCCCGTAAAGCCCGGCCTTGAGGAACTGCCGCCGGTAGGTAAAAGGTTGCTTCCCTGTCATCTCAAGCGATCCCTTCGGCTCGGGCCGCCGCGAGCGCCCTCAGGCGTCCATCGGGCGGACCGGAACATGGTGCGGCCAGCTGCACCGATCGGGTTCCGGACGGGCCATGCAGCCTGGCAACGGTGCATGCAGATGGCCGATGGCCCGCCCGGTACCCCGGCGACCGGAAAGATGAGGGATTCAATCGGCCGGGGTGAAAACAACTGTGCTGGGAAGGTCGCGCGAGCTGCCGCCGACCGATATACGGTAACTGCCGGGCGCGATTTGCCATTCACCTGAGGGTTCGTCCCAATAGGACAGGTCACGTCTGGTGATGGGAAAGTCGACCGTGCCAGTCTCACCCGGTGCGAGCGAAATGCGCGAAAAGCCGCGCAATTCGCGTGGCGCTTTACCGGCCGCTTCCGGATAGGAAACATAGAGCTGTGCCACTTCCGATCCTGCGCGCTTGCCGGAATTGGTCAGCTGCACCGATGCGGTCCAGCCGCTGCCTTCCGCCGCCTTGCCGACAGTCACATCGCCATAGGTGAAATCGGTGTACGACAGGCCGTGGCCGAACGGGAATAGAGGCTCGATCCCCTTGGCGTCGAACCAGCGATAGCCGACGAGATTGCCTTCCTCGTAATGCACGATCTTGTCGATCCCGGGATAGGTCGCCGGCGTTCCATCGGGCCCGCTCGTTTCGTCAGCGGGAAAGGTGACGGGCAGCTTTCCGGAAGGATTGACCTTGCCCGTCAGGACCTTGGCGATGGAATCGGCGGCCTGTTCGCCCGGATACCAGGCGGCAACGATCGACGAGACCTTGTCCCGCCAGGGCATCAGGACGGGCCCGACCGTGTGCAGAACCACCACGGTGCGAGGATTGGCCGCTGCCACCGCCTCGATCAGGGCGTCCTGGTCGCCGGGCAGGGCAAGGCTGGTGCGATCCGCGCCTTCGGATACGTGATCGGCGACGAAGACGACGGCGATATCGGACGCACGCGCAGCAGCCACCGCTTCGTCGATCAGGGCCGAATTCGGCACTTCCCAGCCCAGGCGGACTTCGTTGGGCGAGAGCGTCGCGGCGTTGGAATAAGCCAGTTCCAACGGAACCGTCTGACCTTCCTCGAGGGCGATCGTGCCATGCACTGGCAGGCGAAAGCTCTGCTTGGGGATATAGGCCACGCGTTCGCCGGCAATGGTCAGCGCCATTTCGCCGCCGCCCGCCAGCGAGAACCGATAGACGCCGGATTTCGGGGCGGTGAAGCTGCCCGTCCAGCGTGCCGACCAGGTGGCGGGTACACCCTCCACGCCCGCCGCGGCACCGGCTTCTTCATAGTCTATATTGGCTTCGTCCCGGATGGCGACGGGTTCACCCGACCAATCGGGGGAAGCGTAATAGGCCGCCTTCAGGCCCGTGAAGGCCGATGCGGGCATGGCAGGCAGCGGCGCAATACCCAGCGTACCGCGCGCCGCGTTGATCGTCACGCCATCGCCCAGCTCTTCACGCAGCGATGTGATCGGGGCCTTGATGAACTCGACGTCGCCGCTCTTGACGAAACCGCCGTATCGCTCCGTCGTCTGGACGTTGTCGCCGGCATCGTCGCCGATGATCGCAACCGATGTCACATTGCCGGGAACGATGGGCAGCAACCCGTCAACATTGCGCAGCAACACGGTGCCTTGCTCCGCGATCCTGTCCGATAGTTCCAGATGGGCGGGATCGCGAACGACGGCTTCGGCATTGCCGACAACCGGATCGTCCACGACGCCAAGGCGGAACATGGGGGTCACGATATTGGTGACCATCGTGTCGATGTCCGCCCAGCTGATCGACCCCGCGGCCAACGCGTCCCTGAGGAGTTCCGGGCCGTAGAATTCGGCGAAACCGAACGGGCTGACGCCGCCGGGCATGGAAATGTCCATCCCGGCCTTTACCGCGTCGGCGGTGCTGCGATGGGCGAAATACCAGTCCGCCACCACGAAACCGTCGAAACCCCAGCTCCGCAATTCGGTCAGCGTGTCGGGGTTCTCGCAGGCATAGATGCCATTGACCTGGTTATAGGCGCACATGATCGATCCGGCGCCCGCCTCCTTCACCGCCGCTTCGAAGGCGGGGTAATAGATTTCCTGCAGGGCCCGCTCCGAGATCTTCGCGTCGAGCGCGACATATTCGGGCGCATCGCCAAGGCGCAGCCATTCCTGGTTATTGGCGACGAAATGCTTGGGGGTCGCCAGCACGCCATTCGACTGGATGCCCTTGACGACCTCCACGCCCAGCTCGGCAGTGAGATAGGGATCCTCACTCAAGGTTTCGGCAGCGCGGCCCCACTTGGGCGTGCGCGTAATGTTGATGGTGGGGGCAAGCACGACATTGCGGCCCTTGCCCTTGTGCTCGGCGCCAAGCGCCTTGCCATATTGAAGCATCAGGTCGCGGTCGAAGGTGGCCGCGCCCATGACGGGGGCGGGAAACTGGGTCACGCCCTTCATTCCGTTTCCGACGCCCGCGGGTCCGTCGCCCATGCACAGCGAGGGCAGCTTCAGCCGGTCGATACCGCTGATATGGCCAACGCACGGATTGATACCCGTGCCGTTGCCGTCAAGAACGGTATCGCCCTGCAGCAGGCGCAGCTTCTCCTCCTCTGTCATGGCCGCGACGATCAGCGCGGCGCGTTCTTCCGGCGACTTGCTGTCGTCGAGCCATGGCATGGTCGTCTGCACCTCGGCAGAGGCGCTATCCTGAGCCATGGCGGGCACGATCGCCGGCGCAGTGTGAAGCGCGAGCCCGCACAGCAATGCCGTGCGGACCCGCGCCATGGTGCGCTGGCTGTTGAGGGATTTACAG
>JAPYSD010000191.1 GCA_029936705.1 Croceicoccus sp.
GCGCCAGCCCGCGCGGTGTCGGCACCATGAAGCGGGCGGGATGGATAAAGGCGAACAGCTCCAGCAGGTCCAGCCCCGACAGCTCGGGATAGCCGAGGCGGCTGGCCACCAGCGGCGCGTTCAGCATCAGCAACGGGGTTTCCGCCGCTGCCATGATCGCCTCGCCCCGCGAAAGCCCGCGCACATTGGGGCCGCCCGATCCGCCGGGCGCGGCCAGCCAGCAGCCCGAATGGCTTGCATGCAGGGCCGGCAGCGTCAGCGCGGGAAAGTCGGGGGAAGGGCTTTCGGGCATGGCCCGCAAGATAGGAACGGCGGCACGAAAAGGGAACGGGTGCCCCCCTCGCTATACCCCGGTAAGGGGAGGGGTGGCGGCGGTCAGGCCGCCTCGACGTGCTGCGCGATGCCGGGGTGCTCGGCCTCGCAGCAATCGCAGCGCTCGACGCTCAGCATGACCAGCGCGGTCAATTGCGCATCGATCCGCTCGCCATGCGCAGGCTCAAGCGTGCGGCGGACCAGCCGCGACACGACCGAGGGGGCGTCCTTGCCCGCCTCGTCCTTGCGGTGGACGAAACCCGACACGTGCATCCACTGGTGCATCAGATGCGCGGCATAGTTCACCGGGTCATCCACGATCATGCAGCGGTTGAGGAACCAGCGCGCGCTGCAGATCGGCAGCGTGCCGATGCGCGTCGCGCCGATCACGCCGGGTCCGCCCGTGTCGCTGGGCAGGTCGGCAATCTCGATCGAGAGGTTCAGCGCGTGGTCGCCGCAATGGCCCGATTCCCGGCCCTGCTGGATGCGGTCCCATACCCCGCTTCCGTCAAGTTCGCGCACCGCGCCGTGGCGGCCGCGCCAGCTGGCGCTGGAATACTCGGCCTGGCGCACCGATCCGCCGAAGCCGGGGGCCTGCACGGCTTCCCTCAGCAAGGCGACGGCTTCGCGGATGAAGACAAACTCAGCGTCCGAAGCGCCGGCGGCGTCATGAAGGATTACCGATACAGTCATACTGCCCCCAACGCAGGCCGTGAAAATTGTTTCCGGACCAATTCGCGACCGATCCGGCAAGCGCAGACTGCTGCGACACTTGCGAATATCGGCTTAACGCCGGGTTCGGGAAACATTCATGATCGGGGCGTTCGATTTTCGGACAGATCGGCGCGCGGCCGGAATCAGCACCAGTTTCCCTTGTAGCCGCGCCAGCGTTCGGCCAGCCCCTCGTCAATCAGAACTTCGCCCAGGTTCCGCCCGCCGCGCGTCACCCGCCGCAAGAGGCGGCCATAGCGGTCGGTATCCTCCGGCCCGCTTTCCAGCGAGAACGGCCCCGCATTCAGCAGCTGCGTCAGCCGCTCGGTCGCCTGCATGCCCAGCCGGTATTCACGGTCGCACTGGGGCGAGGAGGTTTCGGGCGTGTTGATGTCGAGGATGCGGATCTTGTCGCCCGCGAACCAGAACGTGTCGCCATCGACCACGCAGTTCACCCTCCGCGGCCCGTCGCAACTGGTGAAATCGGCGCTCAGCGTATCGCTGGCCGATGCGGCGGGCGCGGATAGCGGCTGGGCGGTACCGGTATCCGTTCCGAAGCCGGGCATGCCGTAGCGCAGCGTGACGCCGAACCCGATCAGGAAGACGGACAGGACAAGGACGATGAAACCGGTGGTGCGCATGGGCTTTGATCTTCGGGCGCGGCGCCTGCCGCTTGCTGGGGATGTCCGCTTGCCCGGCGGGATCTTGCCGCGCGTCGTGCTGCGCGCCGCCTGGCGAAACGGGATGACATTGCCCCGCCTGTCACGCAGAGGAACGGCGCGGAAGGGCTTGCGGAAACTCATGAACAGGGATTTACGCGGCGAGGATTAACACCCGGTTCCGCGTGGCGCGATCGCGCAAATCCGCCAGAGAATAGCGCCGCTTCGCCGCCTCGCCCGCGGCATCGGGGCCCGCGGGGCGCAGCGACCCCAGCCACGATTGCGCCAGCCAGCCCAGCTTTTCCAGCTTGCTGGTATGCGCGCGGTGGTCCCACGCGTGAACGCCCGCCGCCTCGACCTTGCGGGCGATGTCGCCATAGATGCCGGTCGCGGCCAGCACCGCCCAGCGGTGACGGAACCGCAGCCGCGCCGCGCCGATCCGGGCCGAAGCCTCGTGCGCGCGGGCCATGGCGCAGGCATCGCCGACCAGCTCGACCAGCTGTTCGCGGTAGCACGGCTTCATGTGCTGGCCGGGGGGAATGTCCTTTTCCACCAGCCATTCGACCGGCAGATAGCAGCGCCCCGCCATGTCGTCCTCCCACACGTCGCGCACGATATTGGCCAGCTGGAACGCCAGCCCCAGGTCGCAGGCGCGCTCCAGCGTATCCTCGTCATCGGGGGACACGCCCATGACCATCGCCATCATCACGCCCACCGCGCCCGCGACGTGATAGCAATATTCCATCATGTCGCCCTCGCTGCGGGGGCGCCAGTCGGCGGCGTCGAGCACGAAGCCCGCGATCACGTCGTCGCAATGCGCCTGGGTGATGCCGCATTCGCGCGCAACCAGCCCCAGCCCGTCGAACGAGGGATCGCCCGTCGCCTGCCCGGCCAGCGCCTGCGCGGTGCGCGTGCGCAGCAGCGCGACGCGTTCCCTGGCGCCCTGCTGCGATCCCAGCGCGCCGCCCATGTCCTGCGCGTCGGCCAAATCGTCGCACGCGCGGCACCAGGCATAGAGTAGCCACACCTTTTCCCGCGTCTCGCGGTCGAACAGGCGGCTGGCGGCGGAAAAGCTTTTCGACCCCTTGCCGATCGCGCGCTGGGCATGCGCGACCAGTTCGGGCCGGGACAAGACCTGGGGGGACAGGACGGCAGGCATGGACCCTAGCGCCGCGCCAGGTCGGACAGCATCAGCCGCGCCGTCGCCCGCGCGCTGCCGACGACGCCGGGAATGCCTGCGCCCGGATGCGTACCCGCACCGGTGAAATACAGGTTCGTGATCTCGTCGTCGCGGTTGTGCGTGCGGAAATAGGCGCTTTGCGTTAGCACCGGTTCCAGGCTGAACGCGCTGCCCAGGTGGGCGTTGAGGTCGTGGGTGAAGTCGAAGGGCGTGTAATGGAACTTGGTCACGATCCGCTCGTGCAGGTCGGGGATCAGCCGCTTCGCCACCTCGTCCAGGATGCGCTTTTCCAGCGCGGGACCGGCGGTGTTCCAGTCCACCGGCAGCTTGCCGCGATGCGCGACCGGCACCAGCGCATAGAAGGTCGAATGACCCTCGGGCGCCATACCCGCGTCGCTGACGCTGGGGTGGTGCAGATAGACCGAGAAGTCGCGCGGCAGCACGCCGTGCTTGTAGATGTCGTCCAGCAGCCCCTTGTAGCGCGGGCCGAACAGGATCATGTGATGCGGAATGTCGGGGAAGGTGCCCTTCACCCCGAAATGCACCACGAACAGGCTGGGCGAATACCGCTTGCGCGCCAGCTTCGCCGCCTCGCGCGGGCCGCGGCGATTGCCGGTCAGCAGGTCGCGGTAGCTGTGCATCACGTCGGCATTGCTGGCGACCGCGTCGAAATTCTCGTGCCAGCCGCTGGCGCAGGTGATGCCGGTGGCCTTGTTGCCCGCGGTCTCGATCGCGGTGACCGGATCGCCCAGCCGGACGGTGCCGCCCAGCCGCTCGAAATGCTTGACCATCCCCGCGACCAGCCGGTTGGTGCCGCCCTTGGCCCACCACACGCCGCCGTCCTTTTCCAGCTTGTGGATCAGCGCATAGATCGAACTGGTCGCCATCGGGTTGCCGCCCACCAGCAGCGTGTGAAAGCTCAGCGCCTCGCGCAGCTTCTCGTCCGACACGAAGCTCGACACCACCGAATAGACCGAGCGCCACGCCTGGTACTTCATCAGCGCGGGCGCGGCCTTCAGCATCGACTTGAAGTCGAGGAACGGCACGTGGCCCAGCTTTACATAGCCTTCGCGCCAGACATTCTCGGAGTATTGGAGGAACTCCTCGTACCCGGCCAGGTCGTCGGGGTTCAGCTTCGCGATCTCGCGCGCCAGCTTCGCATTGTCGTTCGAATAATCAAAATTGGTCCCGTCCTCCCAGTTGAGGCGGTAGAACGGCATCACGGGGACCAGCTCGACATCCTCGTCCATGTCGTGATCGGTCAGCTTCCACAATGCGCGCAGGCAATCGGGATCGGTGATGACCGTCGGCCCCGCGTCGAATGTAAAGCCATCCCGCTCCCAGTAATAGGCGCGGCCGCCGGGCTTGTCGCGGCCCTCGATCAGCACGGTCTCGATACCGGATGCCTGCAGGCGGATCGCCAGGGCAAGGCCGCCGAAACCGGCGCCTATGACGGCGGCGCGGCGCGGCTTCGGTTTGGTGGAAGCGTTCATGGGTTGATCCTCAGGAGGTCGTGTCAGTGTCGAGCGATGCGGGCGTGCCGAAACCGGCCAGCACCAGTGCCGCCCGCGTCAGCGGAACGGGCGGGCGTCCGGCCAGCACCCGCGCCATGTCTGCGGTCGTGCTGCGGCCGGCATAGAACCGTTCGATCAGCGCGTCGTTCAGGCGGTAGAAGCGCTGCAATACGCGGTAGCGCTGGCCCGGGTCCGCCGCGCTGAACAGCAGCGATGCCAGCATGCGATAGAAGCGCCCACGTTGCCAGTGCGCCCTGGCATACTGGTGCGACGCCTCGGCAATGGCGGGGCCGCCTAGCGAGGGAAGGGCAGCGACATGGCTGGCAAAGCGCACCGCGTCGGGCAGCGAATAGCTGGTGAGCGGCTGGAACAGACCCGCGCGCACGCCGGCCAGCGCAACGCCGGTGGGTGCGCCGCGCCACAGCGCCGCGAAATCGCCGCCGGTAACGACGGGCAGCACGCCCGTCTCCTCGCGCGACATGCCCTTTACCTGCCACCCCTGCGCCGCGGCATAGTCCGCGATCCGGCCCACCAGCGCATCGCGGTCGAGCGCGGGATCGTCGGCGTAATAGGTATCCTCGACGAACAGCGACCTTTCGCCGAACGGCAGGACATAGACGAAGCGGTAGCCGTCATGCTGCGCGACGCTGGCATCCATGACCACCGGGCGGGTGACGCCATGCGGCGCATCCAGCTCCAGCATCTGGCCCGCGAATTTCTGCCAGCCGCCCTGCAGCGCCGGCAATTGCGCGGCCCCGATGCCGCGTGCGTCGATCACCGCGCCCGCAGCGATCCGCCGCCCGTCCCGCAGCGTGATGCCCGCGGCGTCCAGCGTCTCCACCGGTGCTTCGGTCAGTACCGCATCGCCGGGCATCGCCCTGGCGACGGCCTCGGCCAGGTTCTCCGACGCGATGGAGCGATAGGCGGTCGGCAGGGTGCGGCGATATTCGGGAAAGGCGACGTCATAGCCCGTGTCCCAGCGCGCCGCGATCATCGGTTCGACCAGCGCCCGGTCGGCATCCGCGATGTCGGTGGCGAAGAAGGACCACAGATGATGCCCGCCGATGGCCGCTCCACCCTCGACCAGCGCGACCGAGACATCGGGCCGCCGCAACCGCAGGGCCAGCGCGATCAGCGCGCCCGAAAGGCCGCCGCCCGCAATGGCGATATCGAAATGCTGCGCACCCATCCCGCCCTGCTTAGAGACAGATGACGCCTCCAGCCATAGGAAATCGGCGTTCGCGTACCTGTACCTTGGGACCTCTATCTCTTGGGCAGACTTCTTGCGGCGCGCATTCGCCAGACCCGCCGTCAGCTCCCCTGGAAGAACATGTTGATCGTCAGCCTGCCGCGGCGGGGGTCGTGCGACAGCGCGGCGGGGTCGGGGATCACGCCGGAATGCAGCGCCTGCCCGCGATAGAGGATCAGGCGGTCGGGCCGGGCCTCCACCTCGTCCAGCAGTTCGTAGGCATCGGTGTCGCCGCGGCAATAGCGCGGCGGCGGGGGGCCGTATTCGCGTGCGTCCTGTTCCAGCGCGGCGGTAAAGGCGGGCATGCGTTCGGGGGTGATCGCCTCGAACCCGGTGCGGCGGTGGCGGTAGAACGCGGTGCCGCCGCTTTCCGCGCCGCCCAGGTAATGCATCAGCGCGATCAGCCCGGGGCCGCCGTGATCGTGATGCGGGACGCGCTGATCGGGTGAGAGCGCATCGGGCGCCAGCGTCACCAGCGAAAAGGCCGAAGTCTCGCAGCGTAGCGAGCGTTGCAGGCCGAACACGCGGTGCATCACCTCGACCAGCAAGTCTCTCCGCACATCCAGGTATGCCGGGTCGGCGGGGGCGCGCAAACCGGGGTAATAGGCGCCCGCCGGGGCATAGCGCGCCGCCGCGCCCGCTTCGCGCAGGGCCGCGACCTGGCCGCTGAAATCGTCGATCACGACCAGCGGCTGGCCTTCGCGGCCAAGGCGGCGGACTTCGACCCGGGCCTGGGGGAGGGACGTGGACATCCCGTGCGGGGTGGCGAATGCACGCGGCGCTGTCAAACCGCCCCGTTAACCGGACCGCCACCTTCACCGCACCACCGCCTTTGCTGGACAGGCCGCTGGCGAGTGCGTAGAGTCCGTCCATACCCCGGGGAGCCTGCTGTGGCTGAGAGGTGGGCGTAGCGGCCCGCGACCCGTTGAACCTGAACCCGTTAGCACGGGCGGAGGGAAGGGCGCTCATGCGGACAGACCCGCGCTCTCCCCTTCCTCCGCCGACAAGAGGGCCACCGCGCCCCATCGAGGAAGGAAGCTTTCAATGGCAGACATCAACAGCAAGCTGGAAATCGGCGTCACCACCGGCCCCATCCGCGGATCGCGCAAGGTGCATGTCGCGGCCAAATCGGGCAGCGGCGTGCGAGTCGCCATGCGCGAGATTGCGCTGGAAGGGGATGAGGCGCCGGTCCGCGTCTATGACACCAGCGGGCCCTATACCGACACCAATGCAACCATCGACATCCAGGCGGGCCTGCCGCAGCTGCGGCGCGACTGGATCATGGGCCGCGG
>JAPYSD010000192.1 GCA_029936705.1 Croceicoccus sp.
CCCGGGGTGTGGTTCCGCCCCGCCTATTATGGGGCGAGCGGCTGGGCAGGCCTGATCCTCAACCGGCCGGGCGTGGACTGGGACCATGTCGCCGAGTGGGTGGAGCGCAGCTGGCGCGCGGCGGCGGCGAAGCGGCTGGTGGGCCTGCGCGGCGTGGCGGACGAATTCTAGCGGCTGCCCACGCTGTCGGCCAGCCAGCTGAGCAGGCCGAAATTGACGAGCAGCGACCCGGTCCAGACCAAAAGGTGCATCGCGTGGTGATCGGGCCCGGTCACGCGGGTCAGGAACGATCCCGGCACCGTCATCGCGTTCAGCACGCTGGGGATCAGCGGATCGGTCCACGCCAGCGTGCCGATCAGGTGCAGGCCCAGCGTGGCCGCCAAGGCCAGCCCCACGATCAGGTAAACGAGCGCCAGTGTGCGCAACACGACAAAGCCCCCTCGATCCTATCGCCCCGCCTTGCGGTGAAACGATAGCAAGACGAGGGGGCCCGCATCATGACAAAGCCCGTTCGAAAGTCGAACGGGCCCGTCCTCAAGTCAAGTGTCCCGAAAAGGGAAAGATCAGCCGACGATCTCTTCAGGCTTGAAGAAGTAGTCGATCTCGATCTTCGCGTTCTCGTCGCTGTCGCTGCCGTGGACCGAGTTCGCCTCGATCGATTCGGCATAGGCCTTGCGGATCGTGCCTTCGGCGGCGTCCGACGGGTTGGTCGCGCCCATCACGTCGCGGTTGCGCTTCACGGCGTCCTCGCCTTCCAGCACCTGCACCACGACGGGGCCGCTAATCATGAATTCGACCAGGTCGCCGAAGAAGGGGCGTTCCTTGTGGACCGCGTAGAAGCCCTCGGCCTGTTCGCGGGTCATCTGGATGCGCTTCGACGCGACGACGCGCAGACCGGCTTCTTCCAGCATCTTGGTGACGGCGCCGGTCAGGTTGCGGCGCGTGGCATCGGGCTTGATGATCGAAAAGGTGCGGGTGGCCGCCATGATATATTCCTTTGCGTGAAATCCGTGCGTGCCCGCTGGTCGGCAGTTGAATATCCGGCCGGGCGCGCGATGCCCGCGCCTCTAGCCGGGCGGGAACGGGGGCACAAGCCCCCCGCTGCCAGGGGCGTCCATCGGTGAACCGAGCAATGGCGCGCGGCGAACCGATCATTCTTGTTGCAATGCGGCAACAGTTTGCAAAAGCTTGCAAAATCCGGCGGAACGAGCGCGCGGGCCAGCCATTGTCGCGGGTGGTGGGGGTACATCACCATGAATAAGCAGGAATTGAAAATGCATACCAAGACAGCCCTTATGATCGCAGGCGGCGCGCTTCTTCTTCCGGCGCAGGCTTTGGCGCAGGAAGCACCCGACGGCACCGATGCGTTCGGCTTCGAACCCTATGTTGCCGTGGGCGGCGGCTATGACGTCTATGACCGCAACGACGAGATCCGCGACCGCGGCATCGACGACACCACCGAAGGCGCGCTGATCACCGGCACCGTGGGCGCGAACGTGCCGCTGGGCCCGCTGTTCGTCGGCGCCGAGGGCTTCGGCTCGTACGGGTTCGGCGACATCGACTGGGAATATGGCGCCGCGGGTCGCTTTGGCGCGCGCATGGGCGAGACCGGCATGATCTTCGGCCGCGTCGGCTATATGTGGGTTGAGGGCGAGAACAACCGGAACGACGACTTCATCGATACCGATGGCGGTCCCAGCACGCGCGACCGTGACGGCGTGTTCTACGGCCTGGGCGCCGAGATGGGCACCAAGGACATCGGCCTGGGCGGTCTGACCGGCGAGAGCGGCGTGCGCCTGCGTTTCGGCGTCGACACGTTCAAGAACTTCGAATCGTTCCGCCCCAACGCGGCGGTCGTCTTCCAGTTCTGATCGCTGTCACCAGCCAGCAGATCCGGCCCGCATGTCACACGGCATGCGGGCCGTTTCTTTTGGTTCGGCCATGAATTCGGGCGGCGGATCAGGGCCCTTCGCGCCAGCGGCCGTTGGCGTCCTGGCTCCAGTAATGGCACTCGACCTCGTCGCGCGGGGCCAGCGCGCGCCAGCATTCACGGGCGCTCGCAATCGTCGTTTCGGAAAACAGCAGCAGCGCGCGGTCGAAACCCAGCGCCTCTTCCCGCCATTCGCCGTCCGCCAGCGCCACGATGCCCGCGCCGTTCGCAGCCGTGGGCGCGCCGCCGATCAGCACCGGCTGGCGCGCGTCGTCCTCGCCCCCTGCTTCGCCGTTGGCGAGGAAGCCGGGCGCTTCCCACAGGCTGCGCGCGATCGCGCCGCGCTGCGCGGGATCGGCGCTGACCACCATCATGCGCTGACCCGCGCCGAGCGCCTTGCCCGCCAGCATGGCGAGCGCGGACTCGGCGCTGTCGCGTGTCAGGTGGTAGAAATCGACCCGCGCCACGGTGCCGGCATCAGCCGTTCAGCGTGTCGCGCACGAGCCGGTCGAGCAGGCGCACGCCATAGCCGGTCGCGCCCTTGTCCCAAGTCGCGCCGGGCTTGTCGGCCCAGACCATGCCCGCGATGTCGAGATGCGCCCAGGGGGTGTCGTTCTCGATGAAGCGCTGCAGGAACTGCGCGGCGGTGATCGATCCGCCATAGCGCGGGCCGACGTTCTTCATGTCGGCGATCTGCGATTCCAGCAGCTTGTCGTATTCGGCGGCCAGCGGGAAGCGCCACAGCTTCTCGCCCACCGTCTTGCCCGCGGCGGTCAGCGCGTCGGACAGGTCGTCGTTGTTCGAGAACAGGCCCGCGTGCTCCTTGCCCAGCGACACCAGGATCGCGCCCGTCAGCGTGGCGAGGTCGACGATCCGCGCGGGCTTGTAGGTCTGCTGCACCCAGGTCAGCGCGTCGCACAGCACCAGCCGGCCCTCGGCGTCGGTGTTGATCACCTCGATCGTCTGGCCCGACATGCTGGTCACCACGTCGCCGGGGCGCTGCGCATTGGCGTCGGGCATGTTCTCGGTCAGGCCGCACACGCCCACGACATTCGCCCTGGCCTTGCGCGTGGCAAGCGCGAGCATGGTGCCCGCGACCGCACCCGCGCCGCCCATGTCCCACTTCATCTCTTCCATGCCGGCGGCGGGCTTGATGCTGATGCCGCCCGAATCGAAGGTCACGCCCTTGCCGACGAACGCCAGCGGAGCCTCGTCCCCGCCGCCCTTCCAGTGCATCGCGATGATGCGCGCAGGCCGGTCGGCGCTGCCCTGCGCCACGCCCAGCAGCGCGCCCATGCCCAGCTCGGTCATCTGCTCAACCGTCAGCACGGTAATCTCGATTCCCGTGCCTTCCAGCCGCGCGCGGCAGCGTTCGACGAAGCTTTCGGGATAGATCTTGTTGGCAGGCTCGCTCACCAGCTCACGCGTGAACTCGACGCCGGTGGCGACCGCCTCGGCATCGTTCCAGGCCGCGTCGGTGCCCGACGGCGCGCCGGTGACGGCAATGTCGGTAAGCGAGGGCTTCTGCTCGTCCTTCAGCTTGGTGCGATAGGTGTCGATCCGCCAGGACCGCAGCCGCAGGCCCAGCAGGAACGCCGCCGCGCCCGCCGCATCGACATCCGCGCCCGAGAAATCGACGCCCAGCGTCTTCTTGCCCGAGGTCAGGAACTTCGCCGCCAGCGCCGCGCCCGCGCGTTCCAGCGCATTGGCGCGGTCCTTGGCATCGGTCTTCCCGGTGCCGACCAGCACCAGGTGGCGCGCCTTGCCGTCCATCTCGACGAAGCCGTCGAACAGCTGGCCCGGCTTGCCCTTGAAGCGGCTGGACTGCGCGCCTTCGCGGATCACGGCGGGCAGGTCGGCGGGCATGGACCCCTCGCTGACCGGCAGCACGATCGCGTTGATGTCCTGGGCGAGCGAATCGACGAAGCTGATTTTCATGGAGCGGGGCCTTTTTTTCTTCTGTTGCTGCAATCGCGTGCCGCCAGCGGTGCATAGGGCGCGGGGGCGCGAATGCAGGGCGTGGCGGCAGCGGGCTTTACGCGATTGCAGTTAGGGAGCGGCGATGCGATAGGCAAGCCATGCCGCCCGGCCCCGGTCCCTGCAGGCGAACCCTGCAATCCGGCGCCGTTCCCTGTCGACCCCGTCCAAGCCCTTGGTATTGCGCGTTGCCCAGCTCACCCGGATTACCGAGACTCCACAAGATCGAGCATCAGCGTCCCATGCGAATAGCCGCGAACGGCCCGGCCCCTTACCGATTGCTGCCGATGCCTCCATTGGCGGCGCGGCTGCTGGCGTGCGCGGCGCTGACCGCCGCCCTGCCCGCGCTGGCCATGCCCGCGCTGGCGCAGGACCGCCCCGCCGCGATGCAGCCCGAGGGGCAGCAGGAAACCCCGCCCGAACTGGAGGACGCCGACCCCGGCGTGCCCGAAGGTCCGTTCTTCTGGGACGAGATCGACGAGGCGCTCTATCCACAAGCGGTCGAGGAAGCGCCCGCCCCGCCCGCCGGCACGCCGGAATCGCCCTTTGCGATCGAGCCTCCCACGGACGAGAACCAGATCGCGTTCGAAGCGGACGAGCTGGGCTATGGCACCGACGACCAGACCGTGGTCGCGACGGGCAATGTCGTGCTGCGGCGGCAGGACCAGCAATTGCGCGCGGACGAGGTGCGCTGGAACCGCGCAACCGGGCAGATCGTGGCGTCGGGCGGCATCCGCCTGGTCGATGACGGCGGCAACGTCCTCTATACCGACCGGCTGGAGCTGACCGACGAATTGCGCGCGGGCGCGATGCAGAACATGCTGCTGGTGCTGGCGCAGGGCGGGCGCATGGCGGCGCGGCGCGGCGAGCGGACCGAGGACGGGCGCGTCGCGCTGATCGACAGCGCCTACAGCCCCTGCCCGGTCGAGACCGCGGGCGGCTGCGCGCAGGACCCGAGCTGGCGGATCACGGCCAAGCGCGTGTCCTATGACCCCGAGACGCAGATGATCCGCTTTCGCGGCGCGCGGCTGGAACTGTTCGGCCTGTCGCTCGTGCCGCTGCCGTGGATGGAGATCCGCGCCGACGGGCAGCCGGTATCGGGTCTGGTCACGCCCGACCTGCGGATTTCCGCATCGAACGGCGTGGAGGTCGAGGCGGGCTATTACTGGCGCCTTGCCGCCAATCGCGAGCTGACGCTGAAGGGCACCGCCTATACCAAGGTGCTGCCGATGGCATCGGCCCGCTATGCCGCGCTGACGGAGACCGGCGCCTACCAGGTGACGGGCTACATCACCTCATCCTCGCGCGTGCCGATCGGCGATGCCGCCGAGATCACGCCCGAATCGGAACGCGACCTGCGCGGCTATTTCGATGCCAATGGCCGTTTTCAGCTGAGCGAGCACTGGAGCGTGACCAGCTCGATCCGCGTGGCCAGCGACCGCACTTTCCTGCGCCGTTATGACATCAGCCGCGACGACCGGCTGCGGTCGATGGCGAACCTGGAGCGGATCGACGACGATTCGTACCTGTCCTTCGCGGGCTGGGCGACGCAGACCCTGCGCGTGGACGAGGAGCAGGGGCTGGTGCCGATGGCGCTGCCCGTCGTCGACTATCGCCGCCGCATCGCCGATCCGCTGCTGGGCGGACAGATCATGCTGCAGGCCAACAGCCTGGCGCTGTTCCGCGCCGACGGGCAGGACACGCAGCGCGCCTTTGCCAAGGCGGAATGGAACCTGCGGCGCTTTACCCCCTGGGGGCAGGTGGTGGAGCTGACCGCGCTGGCGCGCGCCGATGCGTATCATTCGGACGAGAACCTGGCGACCAGCGTCGAGCGCTATCGCGGCGACACGGGCTGGCAAGGCCACGGCATCGCACTGGGCGCGGTCGACGTGACCTATCCGCTGATCGGCGGCTTCATGGGCGGGACGCAGGTCTTGACCCCGCACCTGCAGCTGGTCGCGACGCCCGACATCAAGAACCTGGCCGTGCCGAACGAGGATTCGCGCGCGATCGACCTTGAAGACACCAATCTCTTCTCGCTCAACCGCTTTCCCGGATACGACCGGTTCGAGGAAGGCATGCGCTTTACCTATGGCTTTGACTGGCGCTGGATGGCGCCGGGATGGCGCGTCGATGCCAGCCTGGGGCAAAGCTATCGCCTGACCGATGCGCCCGCGCTGTTCCCCGACGGCACCGGGCTGACGGGCAAGACATCGGACATCACCGGGCGGCTCGACGTGCGCTGGCGCGAGTTCGTGCGCTATACGCACCGCTTCCGGCTGGACAAGGACACGTTGGCGGTGCGCCGGAACGAGTGGGACGTGGCCGTGGGCTCGCGCCAGACCTATCTGGAAGCGGGCTATCTGCGGCTGAACCGCGACATTCCGCTGGTGCTGGAAGACCTGCGCGACCGCGAGGAGATCCGCATCGCGGGCCGGGTCGCGTTCCTGGACCACGTGTCGGTCTTCGGATCGTCCGTGATCAACCTGACCGACCGGGCAGAGGATCCGCGCAACACGTCGGACGGGTTCGAACCGCTGCGCACGCGGCTGGGCATCGCGTACGAGGACGAGTGCATCGAGCTGGGCCTGACCTGGCGGCGCGACAACCGCAGCACGGGCGACGCGCGGGCGGGCGATACCTTCCTGCTGCGTTTCCGCCTGAAGGGAATCGGTTTCGACTGACGGCAGGCCGGGGGTGTCTTGTTAAAGCGGCTCAGCCGTGGTTAAGCCGCCCGCGGACACATGCAGCGTCACGTGGGCCACCTGGGACAGGATCGGGCGTGCCGGAAATCCGGCCAGCGGCGATCCTGCCAAGGCCTTGTGGCCCTGCAATTTTACCGCGCCGGACCGGGCCACCGGCATGCGCGGCAAGGGATGAACAGATGACGACACTTGTGACGATTGCCGGACTGCAGCGCGCCGCGACCGGCGTATGTGCCGCCGCGCTGATGGCTGCCGCGATGGTGGGCATGCCCGCCGCGGCGCAGGAGCAG
>JAPYSD010000716.1 GCA_029936705.1 Croceicoccus sp.
CTGGCCGCCAGCGGGAACGGGCAGGCCGGTCGAAGCGGGCGGGGCAGGGCGGGACTTGTCGATGGTCATCGGGACGCTCCGGGTGAAGGGCGGGGCGCGGTGATGTGCGGCAAGCGGCGGGAGTAGGAAAATAAATTGATTCGCTGGTGGACGGGCGCGGCGCGATGTCGCGGGCGCGGCTCAGTCTTGGTCCCGGTACGGTCAGGCCGTGCGGCGCTGGCAATTTCCTTAGCTCCTTGTCCGCTGGCAGTCCTCCGGCAGCCATCGTGCCTTGAGCCGGCTCTCGCCCCGAAAATACCGGCGGAACGAAACTTTATGCGCATCTTCAGGCAGTGCGGCTATTGCATCCCGAACAGGTCCTGGTCTTTGTTGCGGCAAAGGAGTTCAGAAGCTTCATGCTTACCGATATGATCTCGCGGCTTATGAAGCCGGTTATGCCGAGCCAGAAGCCGGCTAAGGCCGACAGTTCTCCGGGCGGCGCGGCGGCGTCCAGCGAATCGGCGCCGAGGGTGCCGAAGAAAAAGAAGGCCCCCTCGGTTCCCTTCGAGCTTCGGTTCGTCAAGCTGCCGGCCCCTCATTCGCAATGTCCTATCTGCACCAGGAACGCAGTTTGCTGGGCCACCGCCTATCCATCGAACGATGCGCGCTTTCGCGGGACGGTGGTCCTGTATTGCGGCGAATGCGGGTCAGGCCATGTTCCCGATGCGGACGTGATCCTTCAGGATTACTATTCACTAGAATACGCTGCGACCAATCGCCACGACCGCGATGTCGATCCGCGGGAATATTTCGAAGGCGAGCAATCGCCCAAGCGGCAACGCTATTTCGCGCGCGCTTCTGATCAGCTTGAGGCGATCAGGCGCCATGCGGCGACCTTCGAGCGCATTCTCGATTACGGATCGGGGCCGGGCTATCTGCTGTACGAAAGCGGGGTAAGCGAGAAGTTCGCGGTTGAATACGACCGCGCGAGCGATAAATACCTTGAATATATCGGTGCCACCCGGCTGGACGATGACGATCTTCCCGCCGACTTCTTCGACGCCATCGTCTGTTCCCACGTGGTCGAGCATTTCACGACGGAAACGCTAGAGCGTAACGTCTCGGCCATGCTGCGGGCCCTGCGGCCCGCGGGCGTTCTTCTAATCGAGGTTCCGCACGGCGGCCACACGTTCGTCCGTATCCACGCCCGGCAGGATCCCCACACGCTGTTCTTTACGCCGCAGGGTCTGCGCGACCTCGTAACGAGGCTTGGTGGCGAAATCCTGGAAGAATTCGCCAGGGCAAAGATCGAGGAACGGGCGGCGACAAACCAGGTCTATTTCCCCGACCCGAAGGATAGCTTTGCATCATCGCGGCGCGGTGGTCTGACATTAGTCGTCAGGCGAAG
>JAPYSD010000717.1 GCA_029936705.1 Croceicoccus sp.
GCTCAGTCGCAGCACTCGCCGCCGACTTCGCACCCTTCGCGGCTGTGGTATCGGCAACCGGCCCGCGAATGGGTCGAAGCGCTGCCGATCGGCAATGGCCGGCTGGGCGCGATGATCTTTGGTGGAATCGATCAGGAACGCCTTCAGCTTAACGAAGACACCTTGTGGACGGGCGGACCCTACGACCCCGTCAATCCGCAAGCACTGGGCGCGCTTCCCGAGGTCCGCCGCCTTGTCGAGCAGGAACGCTTTGCAGAGGCCGAGGCGCTGGCCGGGGAGACGCTGATCGGCATTCCGCGCACGCAGATGGCCTATCAGTCGTTCGGCGACCTGCTGCTGTCCTTTCCCGGCGCCTCGGCTGAAGTGCAGGACTATGTCCGCGAACTCGACCTTGATGCGGCCCTTGCCCGCGTGACGTTCAACCGCGACGGCGCGGCGCACAGCCGCGAGATGTTCGCATCCGCGCCGGACGGCGTCATCGCCATGCGCATCACCGCGCAAGAGCCCTTCGACATGGATGTCGCGCTGACCAGCGAGCAGCCCGAAGCGCACGTGGCGGTCGGAGACGACGCGATCCTGCTGACCGGCGATAATGCCGGGCGCGCCGGGATCGAAGGCGTGCTACGCCTGGCTGGTCGGGTCCGCGTGGACAGCGATGGCGCGATCGCGGCGCTGGAGGACAGGCTCAGCCTGCGCGGCGCGACGCAGGTCACGCTGCTACTTGCCATGGCGACCAGTTTCCGCCGGTTCGATGACACTGGCGCGGATCCCGTAGCCTTGGTCGACGATGCGATCCAGCTTGCGTCCGCCAAGACCTACGAAACCTTGCGCGCCGACGCCGTCGCCGCGCATCGGCGCCTGTTTCGCCGGTCCTCGCTCGACCTGGGGCGCACGGCGGCGGCGGACCTGCCCACCGATATGCGGATCGCCGCCGACGATCTGGCGGCCGACCCGGACCTTGCGCGTCTCTATTACGACTATGGCCGCTATCTGCTGATTGCGTCATCGCGGCCCGGTACGCAGCCCGCCAACCTGCAAGGCATCTGGAACGCCGAGAACGAGCCGCCGTGGGAATCGAAATATACGGTCAATATCAATACCGAGATGAACTACTGGCCCGCGGAAGTGACCGGCCTGCAGGAATGCGTGGAACCGCTGGTCCGCATGGTCCGGGAACTGGCCGTCACCGGGGCGCATACCGCGCGCACGATGTATGGCGCGCGCGGCTGGGTGTGCCATCACAACACCGACCTGTGGCGGGCGACCGCCCCCATCGACGGCGCGCAATGGGGCATGTGGCCGACCGGCGGCGCATGGCTGTGCACTCATCTTTGGGATCATTTCGACTACAGCCGCGACACCGCCTTCCTTGCCAGCGTGTATCCG
>JAPYSD010000718.1 GCA_029936705.1 Croceicoccus sp.
GCCGCAGGTCGTGCACTGGCGCGCCGAACTGCCAAGGGGCGCGACGGGCAAGCTCGACCGTGCCGGGCTGAAGCGCGAGCTGGAGGAAGCGCTATGAAGCCGATGGGCCCGATCCCGGACGCGTTCGCCGCCAGCGATGGCGAGCTGGTCATCGGCGGCCGGAAGGCAAGCGATCTTGCCGCTGAGGGCACGCCGCTGTTCGTCTATTCACGCACCATGCTGGATGCGCGCGCTGCCGAACTGCGTGCGGCCATGCCTGACCGGCTGGCGATCCATTACGCGATGAAAGCGAACCCGTTTCCGCCCCTGCTGGCGCATATGGCGGGGCTGGTGGACGGGTTCGACGTCGCCTCGGCCGGCGAAATGCGGCTTGCGCTGGACGCGGGGATGGCTGCCGGTGCGATCAGCTTTGCCGGGCCGGGCAAGGATGACCCAGAGCTGGAAGCGGCCATCGCGGCGCGCATCACGCTCAATACCGAATCGGCGAGCGAGATCCGCCGTGCGCTGGCGGCTGGCGACCGGCTGGGCATCGCGCCGCGGCTGGCGATAAGGGTGAACCCCAGTTTCGACATCAAGGGGTCGGGCATGAAGATGGGCGGCGGCGCCAAGCCGTTCGGCATCGACGCCGACCTCGTCCCGTCCCTAGCCCGCGAGATTGCTGCCAGCGGCGCGGAATGGCGCGGCTTTCATATCTATGCTGGCAGCCAGGCGCTGGATGCGCAGGCGGTTATCGCCACGCAGGCAGCGACGCTGGCGCTGGCAGGCGACCTGGCGGAGAGAGCGGGCGTGGACGTGCCGCATTGCAATCTGGGCGGCGGTTTCGGCATCCCTTATTTTCCCGGCGACACGCCGCTGGACATCGGGCAGGTAGGCTCGGCACTGGCCGAGGCTTTCGCGGCGCTGCCCGACAGGCTGGCCAACACGCATTTCGCGATCGAGCTTGGCCGCTACCTCGTGGGCGAAGCGGGCGTCTATCTCACGCGCGTGATCGACGTGAAGGAAAGCCATGGCGAGATCTTCGCGGTCACCGATGGCGGCCTGCATCACCAATTGGCCGCGTCGGGCAATTTCGGCACCGTGGTCCGGCGCAACTATCCGGTGGCGGTCGCAGGCCGCCTTGGCGAGCCGCCCGTGGAGCGCGAGCAGACGATTGTCGGGCGGCTGTGCACGCCGCTGGACCTGCTTGCGAACAAGGTCGCCCTGCCGGAAATCCAGCCGGGCGACCTTGTCGCGATCTTTTGCGCGGGTGCCTATGGCGCCAGTGCCAGCCCCGCGGCTTTCCTGGGCCACGGTCCCGCACGCGAGGTGCTGGTCTAACGCGTATCGACGAGCAGCAGTTCGACGTCGTCCTTCGCCGTGATCGACAGCATTTCCTCACCGGTCA
>JAPYSD010000193.1 GCA_029936705.1 Croceicoccus sp.
CGCTCATCCTCGTCGGACAGATGGATCGCCAGGTCGGCCAGCGACCAGCGATAGGCATGGCTGGCGACAATCGCCCGGTCGCTTGCACTGCCGGTGACCCGCGCAAGCGCGGCCATCGCGCTCACCCTTCCGTCGGCCAGCGCCACGAAGGAAGTGACCGGCAGCGGCGCCTCGCCCACCATGGCTTCCCAGCCCTCCGCCAGGGCCGCCAGCCCGTCCCGCTGCGCGTCCCATGCCGACAATTGCGCCAGCAGCGTCTCTCCCGCAGGCCAGTCGCTGACGGGCCGGGCGAACATCTCGCGCCACCAGGCCAGGCGAATCTGGGCCAGCATCGGCTCGCTCGCCTGCGCCACGATCCGCGCCAGGCGGGCATCGAGCTGCATCAGTGCCGCCCAGTGCGCACGCGCCTTTTCGGGCGCATAGGCCAGCGCCAGCTGCAGCGGCGGGGAAACGGCGTCGCCGCCTGCCAACGCATCGCTTTGAGATCCCGCGGAATTCTCGGTTAGGTTTTCGTTTACCATGTTTCTTGGGACCGTGCTTACCAGAGCAGCGGTACATCCTGTCATTAAATTAACTGCCCACTCCGGCACCGCCTCGGCGAGTCGGTAAGTCTTTCAGCAGGGAGTCCGCGCTTATGACGAGCATCGAACCGGCACGCAAACGCCTCCGCCGCCTTGCCCGTGCCTTGCATTCCTGCACGGCCATTCCCGGCGCGAAGGGGTTCGTCCGCGATCGCAAGGGCAACGCCACCATGCTAGTTGCCTTCGCAATGCCGATGCTGATCGGCGGCGGCGGCATGGCCATCGATTTCGGCCAGTACTATCTGTGGAAGCGCGAGCTGCAATACGCCAACGACCAGGCGGCCATCGCGGCGGCATGGGAAGTGCTGGACAGCGGCAGCACCGCCAAGATGTCCGACCGCGCGAAGAACGCCTTTTCCGTGAACGAGCAGATCACCGCCGATTTCAACACCGACCCGTCGGTCAAGCTGGCCAATTACGCGGGCGGCGTCGGCAACTCGGTCATCGTGACATCCAGCGCGACCAAGCGTTTGCCCTTCACGTCGTTCTTCACCAAGAACGCGACCACGGTCAGCGTGTCCAGCCAGGCCGCCTTTACCGGCGGCGCCACCATTTCCAGTTGCATGATCGCGGTGGACGAGCACAGCGGCGGCGCGGTGACGATCGGGGGCAACGCGGTCTTCACCGCGCAATGCGGCATCGCGGCCCTGTCCGATTCGGCAAAGGTCTGCACCGGCGGCTATGACGCCGGTGGCAATTGCCTGGGCTGGACCGGTGAGGATGCCATTTCCGACAACGGCAACAGCTACGAAATCAAGGCCGGGTCGATCGCCACGGCCGGAACCGTCAGCGACACGCTGACCGCCAAGGCGGAAGCCAATGGCGATACCGTCATCGAGCATGCCAGCAACCTTGCCGATCCGTTCGCGGGCATCGATGCCCCGTCGAGCGAAGGCGTCGCGCCGGGCACCTATGTCTGCAAGGCGACGGGCAAGAAGACCAAGGAAACCATCGACGCCTTCAACGAGGGCAAGGCCGAGACCGACAGGCTGGTGCTGGGAACCGCCTATCCGGGCGTCTACGAAGGGGGCCTGTCGCTGGGCTGCGACACGGTCTTCAAGAGCGGGCTCTACTTCATCCGCGACGGCACGCTGACGATCAACGGCAACTACACCGTGCAGAGCGAAGGCGGCGTGATGTTCGTCCTTGAAGATGGTGCCAATTTCAAGATCAACGGCGGCGCCGACATCAACCTGTCGGGCATGGACGAGGCCGAGCTGCAAGACCTGGGCTATACGGCCGACGAGGCGCACAAGATCAACACGATGCTGATCTTCGAAGCGGAAGGCAACGATGCCAAGCACGGCAATACGCTGAACGGCAACAGCAACACCTTCCTCAACGGCGCGCTCTATACCAAGAACAACATCCTGGACCTGTCGGGCACGGCGGACGTGGCGAACGCCTGCCTCCTGCTGGTGGCGAGCAAGGTGCACCTGACCGGCACGCTGAACATGACCAAGTGGTGCAAGGATCCGCCGAACCACCCCACCACCATCATCTATGGCAACGTGTCGCTGGTGGCATGATGGGCATCGGGACCTTCCTTCGCAGACTGCACGCCGATACGCGCGGATCCGCGCTGATCGAGACGGCGTTCATCGCGCCGGTGCTGATCATGATGAGCCTGGGCGGCGTGGAAGTCGCCAATATGGTCAAGCGCCAGCACGAGCTGCAGAACGCGGCGGCAAAAGCGGCCGAGATCATGATGGCCGCCCACCCCGAGGACGAGGCGGCGCTGAGCACCGTCATGCAGCAGCTTGCCGCCACGATCCAGGCGGATACCGGCCTGACCACGACCGCGATCGGCGCTGCGATCGAGCCGGACGAGACCAAGAACGACGTCGGCTATGTGATGACCCGGTATCGCTGCGGCAATGCGACGAACTTCAAGAAGGCGAATACGGGCTGCACCGATTCGCCCAATGCGCAACGCTTCGTCGTCTTCCTGCTGCGCGACCGATACACGCCGGTCTGGACCGATTACGGCCTGGGCGACAATGTGCAGTTCAGGGTCGAGAAGACGGTCCAGATCGGGTGATGCCATGACCAGCAGGATCCAGCAGTTTGCCAGGCGCCTCCACCGCGACGAGCGCGGTGCCACCGTGATCGAATTCGCGATCCTGGGACCGGCCCTGATCGCGATGCTCCTCGGGGTGATGCAGGTCGGGCTCTACATGCAGGCGCAGAACGCGCTCAGCAGCGTGGCCGGCGACATGAGCCGCTACATGTCGGTCGAATACCAGAAGGACAACGAGATCACCAACGCGCAGCTCGAGGCGCTTGCCTATACGCGCGCGGTGTCGGCGCCCTATCTGCTGAACGGATCGCGCGTCGGGACGACGGCCACCAACGCCACGCTGCAGCCGATCGCCAATGTCCGCGAGATCGAACTGACGCTGACCTACCAGGTGCCCAACGTGATGGCCTTTGCCACCATGGGCCCGATGCAGCTGAGCTATACCAAGTCGATCTTCGTCACGATCACCTGACGCGGCTGCGCGGCCGTTCCGACGCCCGACCTCTGCCAGCGTCTTCGACGAAGCGCATACAAAAAGGCCCGCCGTGACGGCGGGCCTTTTCATTTGATCGCGGGACCGGTCAGTCCTTGTAGCAGACCTTCTTCGCCGCCTTCACGATGCGGTCGGCATCGATCAGCGCCAGCTTTTCCAGGTTGGCCGCATAGGGCAGCGGCACGTCCTCGTCGCTGACTCGCAGGACCGGCGCGTCGAGATGGTCGAAGCCCCGCTCCATGCAGATCGCGCTGATCTCGCTGGCGATCGAACAGGCCGGATAGCCTTCTTCCGCGACCACCAGGCGATTGGTCTTCTTCAGCGATTCCAGCACCGTGTCGGCATCCAGCGGACGCAGCGTACGCAGGTCGATCACCTCGGCATCGATCCCCTCGCCCGCCAGCTTCTCGGCCGCTTCCAGGGCAAAGCCGACGCCGATCGAATAGGAGACGATGGTGACGTCCGACCCTTCGCGCATGATCCGCGCCTTGCCGATGGGCAGGACCCAGTCGTCGACCTCGGGCACGTCGAAGCTCTTGCCGTAGAGCAGTTCGTTTTCAAGGAACACGACCGGATCGGGCGAACGGATCGCCGCCTTCAGCAGGCCCTTGGCATCGCGGCTGTCATAGGGCGCGATCACGATCAGGCCGGGAACGCTGGCATACCACGGGCCATAGTTCTGGCTGTGCTGCGCGCCCACGCGGCTGGCTGCGCCATTGGGACCGCGGAACACGACCGGGCACCGCATCTGGCCGCCCGACATGTAATTGGTCTTGGCCGCAGAGTTGATGATGTGGTCGATCGCCTGCATCGCGAAGTTGAAGGTCATGAACTCGACGATGGGCTTCAATCCGCCCATGGCCGCGCCCGTGCCGACACCGGCAAAGCCGTATTCGGTGATCGGCGTATCGATCACGCGCTTGGGACCGAATTCGTCCAGCAGGCCCTGGGTCACCTTGTAGGCGCCCTGGTACTCGGCGACTTCCTCGCCCATCACGAAGATGGTGTCGTCGGCGCGCATTTCCTCGGCCATGGCGTCGCGCAGGGCTTCGCGCACGGTGACCGATGTCATCGAGGTGCCCTCGGCGATCTCGGGATCGTTCGCGCGTTCCTTGGGCGCCGGCTTGGCCGCGGGCGGCTGCGCGCCCTCGGTGTCCGCCTCGCGGCCGACGTCCTTGCCCTCGCCCGGCACGTCCTTAACCTCGGACCCGGACGCTTCGCCGCCTACGTCGCTGGCATCGCCGTCCAGCACCGCGATGACCGTGCCGACCTTCACGTTCTCCGTCCCCTCGGGAACGGTGATCGCGCCGACGGTGCCTTCGTCGATGCACTCGAACTCCATGGTGGCCTTGTCGGTCTCAATCTCGGCGAGGATGTCGCCGGGCGAAACGCTGTCGCCTTCCTTGACCAGCCACTTGGCCAGCGTGCCTTCCTCCATCGTCGGGGAAAGCGCGGGCATCTTGATCGCGGTCGCCATCAGTAGCTCTCCACCAGGACGTCGGTGTAGAGTTCGGACGGCTCCGGCTCGGGCGAGCTTTCCGCGAAGTCGGCGGCTTCGTTCACCTGCGAACGAATGGTCTTTTCAAGCTCTTTCAACTTTTCCTCGTCAACGCCGCGCTTCAGCAGTTCGGCCTTTGCAGCCTCGATCGGATCGCGCTTGTCGCGCATTTCCTGCACTTCCTCGCGCGTGCGGTATTTCGCGGGGTCCGACATGGAATGGCCGCGATAGCGATAGGTGCTCAGTTCCATCAGGACCGGGCCGCCGCCGCCGCGCACATGTTCCAGGGCGACCTCGATCGCGCCGCGCACCGCCAGCACGTCCATGCCGTCGACATCCATGCCCGGAATGCGGAACGCCGTGCCGCGGCGATGGAACTCGGTCTCGGCCGAGGAACGCGCGGTGCTGGTGCCCATGGCGTACTGGTTGTTCTCGATCACGAAGATGATCGGAAGCTGCCACAGCGACGCCATGTTGAAAGTCTCGTACACCTGGCCCTGGTTGGCCGCGCCGTCGCCGAAATAGGCGAGGCACACGCCGCCATCCTCGCGGTACTTGTGCGCAAAGGCCAGGCCCGCGCCCAGCGGCACCTGCGCGCCGACGATGCCATGGCCGCCATAGAACGCATGCTCGGTGCTGAACATGTGCATCGAGCCGCCCTTGCCCTTGGAAATGCCGGCCTGGCGGCCGGTCAGCTCGGCCATGATGATCTTGGGATCGATGCCATAGGCCAGCATGTGGCCATGGTCGCGGTAGCCGGTGATGACGCTGTCCTTGCCTTCGGCCAGCGCGGACTGCAGGCCGACCGCGACGGCTTCCTGACCGATATACAGGTGGCAGAAACCGCCGATGAGGCCCAGGCCGTAGAGCTGGCCCGCCTTTTCCTCGAACCGGCGGATGAGCAACATCTGCTCGTACAAGGCCATGAGTTCGTCGTCCGACGCCTTGTAGGAACCGGCCTTGTCATAGGCCTCCTGCAGGCTGCGGAGCTTGAATTCGGGGTCGTCAGTCGGGGGCGTTACGCTATCGGCTGCCAAGTCGGATATCCTCGTCTCGCATCAGGGCTAATGGGGAGGGATGCCCTGATTTCGCCGGCACGCTATATTATCACTTGGGCGATGGGTGCAAGCGATTGACCGGCAATTTGAAATGAGCATGACGAGGAGACGCTTGCAGAAATTGCACACGCCGCCTCGTCACACGCTCAATCGCGCGGAACGACGATTTCGTCCGGATGCGCGACGTTGAGATTGTTGCGCAGCAATTCGCCGACGAGGTCCGGGTCGGCGTTCTCGGGATCGAGCAGTTCGACGCGGTTGGCGATGCGGTCGCGCTCGGCCCTCAGGTCGGCAAGCTGCGTTTCGCGGTGCTCCAGCTTCTGGCGCGAATCCGCCCAGGCGCTGACGCCTGTCGGCCCCACCAGCGCCAACGCCGCGAAGGCGATGACCCCGGCGGCTGCCGCGACCTGCCCCAGCCCGCGCCGCCGCGCCCGGGGCGGCGCAACCACGCGGCGACCACGGCGGACCAGGCTCTGGTCGCCTTTGGGTGCCTGCGGGCCGGAAGTGTCAGCATCGTTCATGGCTTGCAGGAGAATCACACAAAGCGGCTCGAATCAAGCGGCTTTGCGCGCTTTTGCCATCAATCGGCGAACAAATGCGCCGAACAGCGCAAAAAGCACCCGATCGGTGCGCAAATAGCGGCGCGAAGCGGCCACGCCACAGCCCTTTCGCGGCCCGGCTGTGCGCAAAATCGGCATGCAAAGCGGCCACCCCTTTGCGACACATCATAAGCATGATACCGCTACCATCGAACGGTTTATGGCACCGGTAGAACCGGGCCGCATGGGGGTAAGGGATGATGACGGCAAGTCGGCGGGAAGTTGTGCTGGGCATGGGTGCGGGCCTGGCCACCGCTTATGGTCTTGGGTTCACTGTAAAATTGTCGGCGGCCCAGCCCCGGCGCAAGCTGGGCTATGCAATCGTCGGGCTCGGGTCCTATGCGACCAACCAGATCATGCCCCGCATCGGCAATTGCGAACATGCTATGCTGACCGCGCTGGTCAGCGGCACGCCCGAAAAGCTCGCCCGCTATGGCGAGGAATACGGCATCCCGAGCACGCACCATTACAATTACGCCAATTTCGATGCCATCCGCGACAACCCGGACATCGACATCGTCTATGTCGTGCTGCCCAATTCGATGCACGCCGAATACACCATCCGCGCCGCGCAGGCGGGCAAGCACGTGATGTGCGAAAAGCCG
>JAPYSD010000194.1 GCA_029936705.1 Croceicoccus sp.
GTCGGGCAGGTACTCGAACAGGGTCGGCGGCGGCTCGCCCGGCAGGCGGCCCGTGAGAAAGCGCGAGTAATTCTCGATCCCGGCGCAGCTGCCGGTGGCGGCAATCATCTCGAGGTCGAAATTGGTGCGCTGCTCCAGCCGCTGGTGCTCCAGCAGCTTGCCCTCGGCCTCCAGTTCCTTCAATCGCTCGGTCAGCTCGAAGCGGATCGCCTCGGTCGCCTGCTTCATGGTCGGGCCGGGGGTGACATAGTGCGAATTGGCATAGATGCGCACCTTGTCGAGGCTCGCGCCCTTCTTGCCGGTCAGCGGGTCGAAATCGCTGATCTCCTCGATCTCGTCGCCAAAGAACGAGATGCGCCAGGCCATGTCCTCGTAGTGCGAGGGGAAGATTTCCAGGTTGTCGCCGCGCACGCGGAAATTGCCGCGGGCAAAGGCGGCGTCGTTGCGCTTGTACTGCAGCGCGACCAGCTTGCGGATGATCTCGCGCTGGTCCTGTGTATCGCCCTTCTTCAGGTCGAAGATCATGGCGGAATAGGTTTCCACCGACCCTATGCCGTACAGGCACGAGACCGAGGCGACGATGATGACGTCGTCGCGTTCCAGCAGCGCGCGGGTGGCCGAATGGCGCATCCGGTCGATCGCCTCGTTTACCGAGCTTTCCTTCTCGATATACGTGTCGGAGCGCGGGACATAGGCCTCGGGCTGGTAGTAGTCGTAATAGGATACGAAATACTCGACCGCGTTGTTCGGAAAGAAGCTCTTGAATTCGCCATAGAGCTGGGCGGCCAGGATCTTGTTCGGTGCCAGGATCAGCGCCGGGCGCTGCAGCCGTTCGATCACGCTGGCCATGGTGAACGTCTTGCCGCTGCCGGTGACGCCTAGCAGCACCTGCGTCTTTTCATCCTCCCGCGCGCTTTCGACCAGTTCGGCGATGGCGGTCGGCTGGTCGCCCGCCGGCTGGTAATCGCTCACCAGTTCGAAACGCTTGCCGGGCAGCGACTTTTCGGGCCGTGCCGGGCGGTGGGGGGTGAAATTGTCGGAAGTGTCGGGCTCTTCCAGTCCGCGACGAATGACGAGTTCGGCCATGAAAGGCGATATGGGTGCGATGGCAGCCCAGTGCAAATGTCCCATGGGGGCAATTCGCGTATGGGCAGGATCGGGACCGGCCAATTCGGGGGCGCGGCCCGATTGCCAAGGCGATTGCCATCTGCAATGCCTTCGCCAGCAGTTCAGGGGTCCCGCAATTCAGGGACAGCCAACAGGGGAAGCGAAGATGGTGGCCGGTTTTTGGAAGAATTCAGGGATGGCGATCGTCGCGGCGGCGGCGCTGGCCGCCTGTTCCAGCGAGACGGACGACAGCGCGAACGACACACCCATGGCGGTCGAGGACGCGGCGCGGGAATTCAGCAAGCTCGATACGCCGCAGCCGGGGCAGTACGACCTCGACGTCGAGATTGTCAGCTTCGACATGCCGGGTGCGCCCGAAGGCGCGCTGGACCAGATGCGCAGCGCGATGGAAGGCGCCTATGCCGAGGGTTTCTGCCTGACCCCCGAACAGGCCGACAAGGGGTTCGAGGAGCAGCTGGCGCAGGTCGCGCAGGACGCGGATTGCAATTTCAACAACCTGTCCGTGGATGACGGCAAGGTCAGCGCCAAAGCGATCTGCAACCTCGACGGCGGAACGATGGACATGGCGATGAACGGCACGGTCAGCTCGACCAGTTCCGACATTACCGCCGACACGAAGTTAACCGCGCAGGGGCAGACCGTGTCCATGACCATGCGGATGAAGCAGACCCGCACCGGCGACTGCGCCGCCTGACGCCGGTTCCGGTGCACGGTCGAAGCGGCCTTGCGGGAAACCGCGGGGCCGCTTTCGCATTGGTTAAGTGACTCGAACACTGTTACAGATTTCTTGCATGAAACCCGATACTGCCCCCTCTGTCCCGACCCTGCCGCGCGCAGGCGTATCGCCGGTTGCGCCAACGGTATGGACCGATAGCGCCCGCCCGGGGTCAGAGGACGCTTCGCCAGCGAAGCGGGTCGGCGCAGCGCGTAAGGACGGGGCGCGCAAGGAAAGGCCGGGCAAGGGTTTTGGCGTCCTGCTGCGCGAATGGCAGCGCAGGCAATCGCTTGCCATGCGGCCGCAGCCGGACGGGGTGGCGACGCCTTCCTCGCGGCTGCTGCTGAAGGAGCTGGCCTCGCTGGCTGCGCCCGCCGTGTTCCGCATGGCCTATGGCAGCATGGACATCGCCGCGCCGGACGAGCCGCGCGCCGTCATGCTGCTGCCGGGTTTCGGATCGCACCCGTGGCGCATGGCCCCGATGCACGAGGCGTTGGCCGAGGCCGGACATTCCGTGACCGACTGGGGCCTGGGCTGGAACATGGGGGCAAGCGAGGACCGGTTCGACCGCTTGCTGTCGCGGATCCGCCGCGTATCGCGCGCCGAGGGGCGCAAGATCACCCTGGTCGGCTGGAGCCTTGGCGGCGTCTTCGCGCGCGAGGCAGCCAAGCAATTGCCCGACGAGGTGGAGATGGTCATAACCATGGGGTCGCCGTTTTCCGGGGACATGCATGGAAATAATGGATGGCGGCTGTACCACGCGATCGCCGGCCATTCGGTCGACGAACCGCCCGTCGGCGGCGAATTCGCAGCCAAGCCGCCCGTGCCCACCGTCGCCATGTGGAGCGCGCAGGACGGCGTCGTCCACCGCCATTGCGCCTGCGGCAAGGCGGGAGAGCGCGACCATGCCGTGTCGGTGCGCTGCACCCACATGGGTTTCGCATGGCATCCCGCCGCGATCGAGGCGGTGTCCCGCGTCCTTGCCCAATCACCCGAAAGTTTTACGCATCTTGCAACGCAGCAAAAAACCGGTGACAACCTCGACTCATGAGCAATAGCGCATGAGCCGGGACGAGCAGCCGATCTTCGATGAGATGCATGACGCGGACGGATCGGTCCGAACAGCCTATGCAGGCTATTCGGACTGGCTGGACGAGCAGGATCCGCAAGCGCTGCGCAGGAAGCACCGCGAAGCGGAGGCGTTCTTTCGCCGCACGGGCATAACCTTCAACGTGTATGGCCAGGACGAGGCGGAGGAGCGGCTGATTCCGTTCGACCCCGTTCCCCGCATCATCACCGCACAGGAATGGCGCCGCCTGTCGCGGGGGATCGAGCAGCGGGTAAGGGCGCTCAATGCCTTTCTCCACGACCTCTATCACCGGCAGGAGATCGTGCGGTCGGGCCGGGTGCCCGAATGGCTGCTGCGCGGCAATGCGGCGTTCCTGCCCCACATGTGCGGTTTCACGCCGCCGGGCGGGATCTATACCCACATCACCGGCATCGACCTCGTCCGCACCGGCCCCGACGATTTTCACGTGCTGGAAGACAATGCCCGCACGCCCAGCGGCGTTTCGTACATGCTGGAAAACCGCGAAACGATGATGGCGATGTTCCCCGAGCTGTTCACGCGGGTGAAGGTCTCGCCGGTCTCGAACTATCCGCGCCGCCTGGCCCGCAGCCTGGCCGCCTGCGCGCCGCCGGCCTTCGACGGCAAGGCGGGGACGAAGCCCGCCATCGCGGTGCTGACGCCCGGCATTTACAATTCCGCCTATTACGAGCACAGCTTCCTGGCCGACCAGATGGGCGCGGAACTGGTGGAGGCGAGCGACCTGCGCGTGATCGACGGGCGGGTACAGATGCGCACCACGCGTGGGTACAAGCCGCTGGACGTGATCTATCGCCGGGTGGACGACGATTTCCTCGATCCGCTGACCTTCAATCCCGAAAGCATGCTGGGCGTGCCGGGGATCATGGACGTCTATCGTTCGGGCGGCATCACCATTGCCAACGCACCCGGCACGGGCATCTCGGATGATAAGGCGCTTTACAGCTTCATGCCGGACATCGTGGAATTCTACACCGGTGAAAAGGCGCTGCTGCCCAATGTCGAGACCTGGCGCTGCATGGAGCCGGACGCGCTGAAATACGTGCTCGACAATATTTCCGAACTGGTCGTCAAGGAAGTGCACGGGTCCGGCGGCTATGGCATGCTGATCGGCCCGGCCGCCTCGCGGCGCGAGATCGCGAAATTCGTGCAGAAGCTCAAGGCCAATCCGCAGAACTATATCGCCCAGCCCACGCTGTCGCTTTCGACGGTGCCGATCATGGCGAAGAAGGGCCTGAGCCCGCGTCACGTCGACCTGCGTCCGTTCGTGCTGATGAGCCCCAATGGCATCGACATCACGCCCGGCGGGCTGACGCGGGTGGCGCTCAAACAGGGATCGCTGGTGGTGAATTCCAGCCAGGGCGGCGGCACCAAGGACAGCTGGGTGCTGGAGGAATAATGCTCGGTCGCAGTGCAAATGGCGTCTTCTGGATGTTCCGCTATCTCGAGCGGGCGGAGAATTGCGCGCGCCTTCTCGACACTGGCTTCCGCATGGCGCTGACCAGCGATTCCATCACGGCGGAGCAGGAGTGGAGCTCGGTCCTAGAAACTGCCGGGATGACCGAATCCTATCTTGAGAAGAACGGCACCTTCACCGGCATGCAGGTATGGAACTACATCCTGCGTGAGAAGGACAACCCCAATTCGATCCGTTCGCTTATCGGACAGGTGCGCACCAATGCTCGGTCGGTGCGCAATGTCATCACGGCCGAGTTGTGGCTGGCGGTGAACGAAAGCTATCTGCACATCAACGAGCTGCTTTCGCGCCCCGTCACGCAGGCGAACCTAGGCGACGCCATCGCCGCGGTAAAGCGCGAGGCGACGCTGGTACGCGGCGCGATGGACGGGTCGATGATGCGCAACGACATCTATAATTTCGCCCGGATCGGCAGTTTCGTGGAACGCGCGGACAACACCGCCCGCATCCTCGACGTGAAATATTACGTGCTGCTGCCTTCGCTTTCCTATGTCGGGTCCAGCCTCGACAACGTGCAGTGGGAGACGATCCTGCGCTCGCTGGGAGCGGAGCGGGCGTATCGCTGGCTGAACGCGGGGCAGATGGATTCCAAGGGGATCGCCGACTTCCTGATCCTGGATGGCAGGTTCCCGCGCTCGCTGGCGTTCTGCTATTCCAAGATCCGCAGCAACCTGGGCAACCTTGCGCTGCAATATGGCGAGGAGCTTCACGCGCACGAGCTGATGCGCAAGGCCGACATGCGCTTGCATGACATGGATATTGATTCCATCTTCGAGCAAGGCCTGCACGAATTCCTGTCGGATTTCATCGCCGACAATTCCGAAATCGCCCACGCCGTCGAAACCGACTACAGATTTGCCGACTGATCGAAGGGGATCGTAACCGTTCCATGCGCCTCGCTGTCCATCACCGTACCCGCTATCTCTTCGACGATCCGGTCGTGCACGCGCTTCAGCGGCTGCACCTGACGCCGAAATCGACGAGTGGGCAGAACGTGCTGAACTGGAAGATGAGCTACGAGGGCGCCTACGAGCAGTTGCAGTTCGACGACCACAACATGAACACGACGGTGCTGATCGCGATCGAGCCCGGCGTGCAGGAAGTGGTCATCGAGTGCGAGGGCATGATCGACACCGCCGACAATCACGGCATCATCGGGCGCCATGCCGGCCATCTGCCGTGCTGGCATTTTTCCGGC
This sequence comes from Croceicoccus sp., assembly GCA_029936705.1. Taxonomy (GTDB): domain Bacteria; phylum Pseudomonadota; class Alphaproteobacteria; order Sphingomonadales; family Sphingomonadaceae; genus Croceicoccus. The sequence goes on from JAPYSD010000194.1 coordinate 5,624, forward strand.
CATACCGAGTTGACCCGGCCAGGCGCGCGCATGCGCGCGCTGGCCGACAGGTTCGAGCGCGGGGCCGCGACGCTGCCCATGCTGCACGAACTGTCCGCTGCGATTCTTGACGACGTGGCGTACCGCACGGGCCGCACCGATAGCACCACCCGCGCCGAGGAAGCGCTGCTGGCGGGCGAGGGCGTGTGCCAGGACCATGCGCATATCTTCATCGGCTGCGCGCGCCACCTGGGCATTCCGGCGCGTTACGTGTCAGGCTATCTGATGATGGAAGGCCAGGAAGAACAGGAAGCGGGCCATGCCTGGGCCGAGGCTCATATCGATGGCCTCGGCTGGGTCGGGTTCGACGTGTCCAACCAGATCAGCCCCGATGAACGCTATATCCGCGTCGCCACCGGCCAGGATTATGCCGAGGCCGCGCCGATCAAGGGCATCTCTCTTGGCGGTAGCGAGGGCGGGCTGGACGTGACGCTGTCGATCCGCAGGCAGGAGCAGCGCCAGTCGCAAGGCGGGCAGACGCAAAGCCAGGGCAGCGGCGGCAGCGGCCAGTCGCAGAGCCAGACGCAGCAGCGGCAGTCGCAGCAGGACGAAGGCGGTCCCGGCGACGCGATCGGCCCACAGGATTAGTGGCACCTGCCCTGTGAATCGGGCGAATTGCAGCTATTGTGACCGGGCCGCCGTACCGAAGGATGCGGGCGGCGAGTTTGGACTGTCGCCCCGACCGGGCGATCACTGGATGGATGAGGGATACGCGTGACCTATTGCGTCGGCATGATGCTGGAAAAGGGTATCGTCATGATGAGCGATACCCGCACGAATTCGGGCGTCGATAACATCTCCGTCTTTCGCAAGATGTTCCAGTGGTCCGATTCCGACCGCATCATCGCCATCATGACCGCTGGCAACCTGGCGACCACGCAGGCGGTCGTCAGCAAGCTGGAGGAGCGCAACAAGGCGCCCGAGGACCGCGAGCCGTCGATCCTGAAATGCACCACCATGTTCCAGGTCGCCAACCTGGTCGGCGAATTGCTGCGCGCCACGATCGAGGAGCGGCAGATGTCCACCGACGGGCAGGCGGGCGGTCCGCGCTTTTCCGCCAGCCTGATCGTGGCCGGACAGATCGCGGGCATGGAACCGCGCCTGTTCCTGATCTATCCCGAGGGCAATTTCATCGAGGCAAGCGCCGACACGCCCTTCTTCCAGATTGGCGAGACCAAGTACGGC
>JAPYSD010000195.1 GCA_029936705.1 Croceicoccus sp.
GCTTCACGGCACCATGGCAAGCTGCATGCCGCAGGCCCTGGGCATCAAGCTCGCCTATCCGCAGCGGCAGGTGATCGCCATGTGCGGCGATGGCAGCCTGACCATGCTGATGGGCGACCTGCTGACGTTGGTGCAGGAAAACATCGCGCTCAAGCTATTGGTGTTCCACAACAATTCGCTCGGCTTTGTCGAAATGGAGCAGCGCGTGGAAGGGCTGGTCGACCATTTCACCGCGCTACACAACCCCGATTTCGCCAAGCTGGCAGAGGCGTGCGGTATCGCCGGCTGGCATGTCGGTAACGCCGACGCGCTGGAACCCGCCATGGACGCCTGGCTGCGCCACGACGGGCCCGCCCTGCTGGACGTCGAAGTCAACCGGATGGAACTTGTCATGCCGCCCACGATAGAGGCGTCGCAGGTGGCCGGAACGGCCCTGTTCGGGGTAAAGGCCGTGCTCGACGGCAGGACACGCGAAGTGGTCGATCTGCTGAGGAACAATTTCTTGCGGTGACCATCCTTGCAGCTAGTCTGCTAGCGAAATGCAGGGCCAAACCGCCGCGCAAGACAGGAAGAAACGATGATCAACAAGTTCAAGTACGCCATGCTCGCTCTCCCCCTCGCGCTCGCCGTATCGGCCTGCGGTGACCAGGCGGCAGAGAACGAGGGCCAGGTCCAGGAAGCCACGGTCGATCAGCCGGGTTTCGAGGACCGGTCCGCCACTCCGGCCGAGGCGCAGTCCGAGGCGATGACGCTGGCAGAGCACCTGGCGTCCGGCGACCTGAACAGCGCCGAGGCAGCGGACGCGCTTGAGGATCTCGACCGCCTGGTCACGGCCAATATCGTCGATTTCCCGCAGGACATTCGCCCGGGCCTGACCGAGGATGTCGAGGCTGCGCGTTCCGCGCTCGAATCCCAGGACATGGAAGGTCTGCAGGAAGCGGCCACCCGTATCCAGGCCAAGCTGTCCTCTGCCGGCTCCGCCACCGACGCGGGCTGAGTGAGAGGGAATGCCGTCAGGGTGATGGCTGCGGCAGGGCGGCCGGGAACGGTGCGTCCTGCCGGCAGGTTCAGCCGGTACGGCAAGTAGTTCTGGGGTTGCGTTCGATGTCCTGGGTGAAGATGGCAGCGATCTGCCTGCTGGCGTGCATCGCCACGGATGCCGCGGCGTCGGACGCGTTGCAGCAGAGCTTTCTGCAACCCATGGGCCCCGTCGCCGAGGAGCAGTCGAACCACCTGCTGCGCGTGGTGGGGATCACGATGATCGTGATCCTGCCGGTGTTTGTCGGGGTGCCGTTGATCCTCTGGCGCTATCGCTATGCGAAGCCGCAGGGCGACTATACGCCCGAATGGGATTTCTCGTGGAAGCTGGAATACGCGCTGTGGGGCGTGCCGGTGCTGGTCGTCGCCGTGCTGGCGAGCTGGCTGTGGTATTCGACCGGGAAACTCGATCCCTATGACCCGCTGGGCCCCGAGCCGTTGCAGGTCCAGGCCATCGGCCTCGATTGGAAATGGGTGTTCATCTATCCCGGGGAAGGCATCGCGACCGTGGGCGAACTGGCGGTTCCGGTGGGGCGGCCGGTGGAACTGACGCTAACGACCGACACCGTCATGCAAAGCCTGCTGATCGCTCCCTTGACCGGGCAAATCTATGCGATGCCGGGCATGACGACCAAGCTGAACTTCGCCGCGACCCGCACCGGCGTGGCGGAGGGTGAGAATACGCAGTTCAATGGCAGCGGTTTCGGCCGCCAGAAATTCACGTTGCGCGCGCTCGCTCCCGACGACTACGCATCATGGGCGGCGAGGGGCGGAAGCGGCCTTGCCCTGAACGAGGAAACCTATGGCGAGCTGCGACGCCGGACCGTGCTTGCCGACGCGCGCGTGGACCTCGGGCTCAGCAAAAGCGCCGAGCCGATCATCATGACGCTGGGCCGCAAGGACATCTTTCGCCAGATCATTGCCAAGTACCATTCGCGCGGCGACCACGCCGCGGGGTGGGGCGGCACCGGCCTGCCGCCGGACGACACGAAGGGGGCCGGGAAATGAGCGGGCAGACCAGCCCGATCTTCGGCAATCTCGACTGGAACGTGACGCCCTATACCGATCTGCTGCAGCATGTGAACAGCAGCACGATCGTCGGTGCGGGTGCGGCCACCGTGCTGGTGCTGGGCGCGCTCGGCGGGGTGGCGCTGCTGACGTTAAAGCGTTGGTGGGGGCCGTTGTACCGGAACTGGCTGACCTCGCCCGACGCCAAGAAGATCGGCATCATGTATATCGCGCTCGCGCTGATCATGCTGGTGCGCGGCATCATCGAGGGTTTTGTGATGCGCACCCACCAGGCGACGGCGCTGGGTACGCTGGCGCAGCAGGAAACGGGGCTGGTCACGCCGGAGCATTTCGCTCAGCTGTTCAGCACGCACGGCACGATCATGATTTTCTTCGTCGCGATGCCGCTGCTGATCGGGCTTATCAATTTCGTCCTGCCCCAGCAGCTTGGCGCGCGCGACATGGCCTTTCCGGTGCTCAACCAGGTCAGCCTGGGACTGACCGCTTCGGGCGCCGCGCTGGTGATGATCTCGCTGCTGATCGGCAAGTTCGGCACCGGCGGCTGGACCATGTATCCGCCCTATACCGGCAAGGTATTCAGTCCCGGCGAGGGCGTGGACTACTGGATCTGGGCGATCATGATCTCGGGCATGGGATCGACGCTGACGGGGATGAATTTTGCCGTCACGATCTTCAAGCAGCGCGCGCCGGGCATGCATTTCATGCGCATGCCGCTGTTCTGCTGGACCAGCCTGTGCGTCGCCATCATGCTGATCTACGCCATGCCCGCGCTGACCCTGTCGAGCGCGATGCTGGCGCTGGACCGTTACGCCGACTTCCACTTCTTCACCAATGAAGCGGGCGGCAACATGATGAACTATGCCAACATCTTCTGGATGTTCGGCCACCCGGAGGTCTACATCCTGATCCTGCCGGCGTTCGGCGTGTTCTCGGAAATCAGCTCGACCTATTCGGGCAAGCGGCTGTACGGCTACACCTCGCTGGTGATCGCCAGCATGAGCATCGCGGTCATCAGCTTCACCGTCTGGCTGCACCATTTCTTCACCATGGGACAAAGCGCGGGCGTCAACATCGCATTCGGCATCGCGACCATGATCATCGGTATCCCGACCGGGGTGAAAATCTATGACTGGATGGCGACCATGTGGCGCGGCAGGGTGCGTATCACCGCGCCGATCGTCTATCTGACGGGTTTCTTCATGCTGTTCGTGATCGGCGGGCTGTCGGGCATCATCCTGGCCAATCCGTCGATCGACTACCAAGTCCATAACTCGACCTTCCTCGTCGCGCATTTCCACAATGTGATCATTCCCGGCGTGCTCTACGGCATGCTGGCAGGCATCCATTACTGGTTCCCCAAGGCCTTCGGCTTCCGCCTGGACGAGACTTGGGGGCGGCGCACCGCCCTGCTGTTCGTGGGCGGCTTCGTCTTCGCCTTCCTGCCGCTCTACGTGCTGGGGCTGATGGGGCTGCCGCGCCGTTCGCCGACTTTCCAGAACCCCGATTTCATGCCGTGGATGTATCTTGCCGAGTTTGGCGGCGTGCTGATGCTGTGCGCGCTCGCCAGCCTTGGCTGGACGTTCTGGACCAGTGTTCGCAACCGCGTGGCGCTGGCGGTTCCGGGCGGCGATCCGTGGAACGGCTCGACCCTTGAATGGTCGACGCCTGCGCCCGCGCCCGAATGGACGTTTTCCCGCATTCCCCACGTGAGGGCGCGCCACGACTGGGGTGAGACCAAGCGCGCGGGCGACCCGTGGAGGGCGCCGGACGAATACACCGATATCGAGATGCCCGCCGATACCGCGCATGGCCTGCTGATCGCCATCGCCTCCTTTGCTTTCGGCTTTGCCATGGTCTGGCACGTCTGGTGGCTGGCGCTCGTCAGCGTGCTTGCCATTCCCGGCATGGTGGCGCTGCGCGGCATGCGCGTGATCGAACCGCGGATCATCCCCGCGGCAGAGGTCGAGGAAGCGGACCGACGGTTCCGCCAGCAGGTCGCCAACCTTGCCCCCGCGACCCGCGCCGAGGAAGAAAGCGAACGCAATCGCGGCGTGCCCGACCTTGCGGAGTTCGCCGGATGAGCGGCAACCGTCTCTATCCCGGGCTTAACCTTGGCGACACGCATGGCGACGCGCATGCGCAGGCCGAAACGACGGTGTTCGGTTTCTGGGTCTTCCTGATGAGCGACCTCATCATCTTCGGCATATTGTTCGCGTCTTACGCCTCGTACCTCGATCCGATCGGGCTGGCGGGCGGGCCGGGGCCGGACGAGCTGTTCGATATCAAGAGCGTCGCGATCCAGACGGGTTTTCTTTTGTTCGGCGGGGTTGCCTACGCGGGCGTATCGCTGGCGATGAAATACGAACATGGCCGCGGCAGGCTGGTGGCCTGGCTGCTCGTATGCACGGCGCTCGGCGCGGGGTTCCTGTTTTTCGAGGTAAAGGATTTCGTCACCCAGGCAGGTGAGGGCGGTGTCCCGCAGGCCAGCGGCTGGCTCAGTTCGTACTGGGCACTGGTGGGACTGCACGGCGTCCACGTCCTGTCGGGAATCCTCTGGATCCTGACCATGATCGCGCAGATCGCCACGCGGGGCATCGACGACGCGGTCAAGGTCCGCCTGTCGATGCTCGGCGTGTTCTGGCATTTTCTCGACCTGATCTGGGTCGGGATCTTTTCCCTCGTCTTCCTGGTACCGCTGACATGACCGCGCCCAACACCGGAGATGTCGATCCGCAGGACAGCGCTTCCAGCGAGATCAAGAGCTATGCCACGGGCTTCTTCGCCAGCCTGCTGCTGACGGTGGGCGCGTTCGCCGCGTTGATGTCGGACCTGCCGACGACATGGAAGATCGGGCTGATCTGCGGCGCGGCGTTTCTGCAGATCGCGGCGCATCTGCGCCATTTCCTCCACGTTAGTTTCTCGGGCGGGCAATCGCGCGAGGACCTGCTGCTGGTGCTGTTCTCGGTCACCTTGCTGGTCATCATGGCGGGCGGGACCTGGTACATCATGTCGGACCTGAGCGGGCGAATGCACCAGTCGGGGGGCAGCGGCGCGGCGCTGCATGACGCGGCCCCGCGATGACGGGCGTGCCGCAGTGATCAGGCGCAAGCACGCCGTCTTCACTCTCAACGCCGTGGCGGGCTGGGTGGACGCGGTCGGCTTCCTCTCGCTCGTCGGTTCGGTCCAGGCGTTTCCCTCGTTCATGAGCGGCAATTCCACCAAGGTCGTGACCGACCTCGTTTCGCGCAAGTTCGCGCTGGCCGGGCTGGTGGCCTGCGTCGTTGTCGTCTTCATCGTCGGGACGGTCATCTCGCGCCTCGTCAACGATGGCACGCGCTGGCGCGAGACGACGGCGCTGGCCGCGGTGGCCGCCGCGCTGTGGCTGGCGGGGGCAGGTGTCCTGACGGAATGGAACGGCTATGCGCTGCTGCTGCTGCTGGCCTTTGCGATGGGACTGATCAACCGCGCGCTGCAAGGCGGCCATGGCTTCACCGTGCATACTTTCGTCAGCGGGGCGGTGGTGACGATCGGCTCCGACATTGCCGATGCCATATCGGGGCGGGGCGCATGGCGGGACATTCTTCAACCACTCGGCATCTGGGGGGCGATCCTGGCCGGAGCGGTGGTGGGCGGCCTGCTGACGCTGAAGATCGGCCTGCATGTCGCTCTATTCGTGCCTGCCCTGTTGGTCAGCCTGCTGGCATGGATCGATGGCGCGGGCTGGCTTGAGCCTGCGGGCGACACCAGGGACGGGCACATCGACGCTATCCGGACGGTGGGTTGACGGGCAGCCCTTCCCAGGGCGGCGCGATTACATTTCTTCTTTCAGGCCCGACCGGATCAGCAGCCAGTTCGGCAGATAGGCGGTGGCAAAACCGGCCAGCATGGCAAACTGCATCGCGGCCCAGAACACCGGGCTTCCCGCATCGACTGTCTTGCCGAATAGCGCGGGGAAAAACGCGAAATGCGCCAGCCCCATGAAACCGTACATGCCCACCTGCCAGCTGGTCAGCGAAAGGACGTCCGCCTTGGCCGCGGCCTTGATCCCTTCGCCGACCGACAGGTCGCGCATTGGCGCGATGGCGAAATACTGGAAGACGATCCCGGTCAGCAGCGCGAAGACATAGTCCAGCGTCCACGCCGCGAAGATCTCGGTCGAGAAGATCGTGCCCAGCCCGAAATAGGCCAGCACCCCCGGCACGTAATGGGCCAGGTTCTCGCAAACCAGGTCGGCGAGCGAACATCCCGCGCCGCAATGAAGCGTTCCCTTGGCCACCTTGGCGGCGAATGGCGCATCCTTCGACCCCGGCCCGGCAAAGCGATGGTAGAACCAGATCAGCAGCGGCCCGGCAAACAGCGCGCACAGGGGCCAGACGAAGCGCATGACAGCCATCTTGGGCGGATGCCGCAGCATCTGCCACGCCATGTAGACCGCGCAGGCCGCGCCCAGCACCAGAAGAGCGACGGCAGCCGTTTCGACCCAAGCCGGGATCACGCGCATATCCTTGCGAACAGCGGACAAAAATGCTCCGCGACATCGGTCTGCCACGCCCCATGTGGGGGCCGCCTGCAGGACAGGTCGGGCAGAAAGCTCATCATTCTTGCGTAATCGCTACTGGCACGGTGCATGCCTGACAGTAATCCGCGATCGGGCCGCGCGAAACCCCGCATGTGGCCAATGCTTCTCTGGCTGGCGCCTAACCGCAGAGAGCAAAACCACGACTGGCGTCTTCTGAATCGCGGCGGCGCCTGTTACCGGTACCATCGACCGGCAAAG
>JAPYSD010000719.1 GCA_029936705.1 Croceicoccus sp.
GGTCTTGCGCGGACGCGCGGCCACTTTTTCGCGGCCCTTTTCCTCGACTTCCTCGGCCGTGGCGGCGGCGTCGGCGGCCTTGGCCAGCAGCACTTCCTCGGCGCTTTCGCGGTCCACCGCGGTGTCGTACTTGCCCGCGACCGGGCTGACCGACTGGATGATCGCGCGTTCCCTGGCCGTGATCGGGCCCAGGCGCGAGCGCGGCGGCTTTACCAGCGTGCGCTGAACGATGGAGGGCGCGCCGTCCTCCATCAGCGTGGAGACCAGCGCTTCGCCGGTCTTCAGCTCGGTAATCGCGGCCTCCACATCCAGGTCGGGATTGATGCGGAAGGTTTCCGCCGCCGCCCGGATCGCCCGCTGGTCGCGCGGGGTAAAGGCGCGCAGCGCGTGCTGGACCCGGTTGCCCAGCTGGCCCGCGATTTCCTCGGGAATGTCGATGGGGTTCTGGGTTACGAAATAGACGCCCACGCCCTTGGACCGGATCAGGCGCACGACCTGCTCAATCTTGTCCTCCAGCGCCTTGGGGGCATCCTCGAACAGCAGGTGCGCCTCGTCGAAGAAGAAGACGAGCACGGGCTTGTCGGGATCGCCCACCTCGGGCAGCGTCTCGAACAATTCGGACAGCAGCCACAGCAGGAAGGTGGCATAAAGCTTGGGACTGCGCATCAGCCGGTCGGCGGCCAGCACGTTGATCGTGCCGCGGCCCTGCTCGTCCACGTCCAGGAAATCGTCGATCTCCAGCGCGGGTTCGCCGAAGAACATGTCGCCGCCCTGCGTGCGCAGCGACAGCAGGCTGCGCTGGATCGCGCCGACGCTGGCCTTGGACACGTTGCCGTATTTCGTGGACAGTTCGGACGCGTTCTCGGCGCAGTGGACCAGCATCGCCTGCAGATCGTCGAGGTCGAGCAGCAGCAGCCCCTGTTCGTCCGCGTAATGGAACGCGATGTTGAGCACGCCCTCCTGCGTATCGTTCAGGTCCAGCAGCCGCGCCAGCAGCAGCGGCCCCATTTCCGAGATGGTGGTGCGGATCGGGTGCCCCTGCTCGCCGAACAGGTCCCAGAACACCGCCGGATTGTCGGAATAGGCATAGTCGTCCATGCCCAGTTCCTTCGCGCGGCCCTCAAGCTTGTCGGCATGCTTGAAGGTCGCGGAGCCGGGCATGGCGATACCCGACAGATCGCCCTTCACGTCGGCGACGAACACCGGCACGCCGCGCGCGGAAAAGCTTTCGGCCAGGCCCTGCAGCGTCACCGTCTTGCCCGTGCCGGTCGCGCCCGCGATCAGCCCGTGGCGATTGGCACGTTTGAGGTTCAGCCATTGCCTGTCGCCATTGGCGCCCAGGCCGATGAAGATGCTGCTGCCGTCGTCCTGCCCATCC
>JAPYSD010000720.1 GCA_029936705.1 Croceicoccus sp.
GACGCGGGGCGGGGCTGCACGGCGGGCTGCATGCGGCGGGCCAGCTCCTCAGGGTCCTGCCGCGGCGGCGGCGGGGGAGGGGGCGGCGGCAGCGCCTTGTCCAGCTCCTTGTGCAGCAGCGCTTCCATCTCTTGCGGAGCCGCGCTGGGCAGCGGCACCAGCGCACTGGCATTGACGCGCGAACCCGACTTCACCGGCCCGATCTTGATGGCGACAGGCCGCCGCGTGATCGCCGGGCCCAGCCCCAGGAAGCGCCCGCGCTCCAGGTCGCGGATCTGCTCGGCCTGCCTGCGTTCCATGCCCAGCAAATCGGCGGCGCGCTGCATGTCGATGTCCAGGAAGGTGCGCCCCATCAGGAAGTTCGACGCCTCCGCCGCGACATTCTTCGCCAGCTTGGCCAGCCGCTGCGTCGCGACGATGCCGGCAAGGCCGCGCTTGCGGCCCCGGCACATCAGGTTCGTCATCGCGCCCAGCGACAGGCGGCGCGTGTCCTCGGCCATCTCGCCGCTGGCGGAGGGCGCGAACATCTGCGCCTCGTCCACCACGACCAGAGCGGGGAACCAGTGCTCGCGCGGGGCATCGAAAAGCGCGTTCAGGAACTGCGCCGAACAGCGGATCTGCAATTCCACGTCCAGCCCGTCCAGCCCCAGCACCACCGAGGCGCGGTGTTCGCGCACGCGCGCGGCCAGCGCGACGATCTCCGCCGCCGAATGCGCGCTGGCGTCGATCACCACGTGGCCGAAATGATCGGAGAGCGAAGCGAAATCGCCCTCGGGATCGATGATGATCTGCTGCACCATGCCAGCGCTTTCTTCCAGCAGGCGCCGCAGCAGGTGCGACTTGCCCGACCCGGAATTGCCCTGCACCAGCAGGCGCGTGGCGAGCAGCTCCTCCATATCGACGCGCACATCTGCTCCGTGCGCGTCCTGACCTATGACAATATGCGAATCCACTCAGGCGGGGTTAGCGGCTGGTTGGCCAAGGCCCAAGGGTGGGAAGGGCGCTTTTGCCCGATTGGGTGGTTTGGGGTGGGGGCTGGAGTTGGAACGGCGGCTTGGCGGGGTTTTTGTGCTGGAAGCGGGATGTTTGTTGACGCCCCCATTGCGGACGTTGCTTTTAGGCCGCCTAAATGTCTGGAATGGGTGGGAAGCGGTCATAGTTGATCGCGCAGTTCGGCGGTGTTGGAAACGATCTTGTGGGCGAATGACGACAAGGCGGTGGCTGCCACGCCAGATGCAAGCTATTGAACATATTCTGCGCAGGGATAAGAGAAATTAGAATGCAGCGAAGGGGCCAGAAATATCCATTTTTGCTGTTCGCCGTCTTTTGCGCACTGACAGCATGCGACCGATCCACCGAGCATTCCGGCCCCACCAC
>JAPYSD010000721.1 GCA_029936705.1 Croceicoccus sp.
GCGAAGTGACCTGCGCATGGACCTCGAGGCCGATCACGACCTCCCACTCGCCCGTCGCGCCCTGGATTGTGTAGGTGCTCATGGACCCCCAATATGAAGGACCAGCGACCGTGGGAAGCCCCAACGGCGCACATCCGGGGAATTTTTCCTCGACAAATGGAAAGCGCCATAACACTATGTATTCGGTCGCGCTTTAAGGGTTGGCGCGCCTATGCATAAGACTTTGAAAGAATTTAGAGATTCTCCGAACTCTCTAGATTCGATCAGGCTTGTATGCGCCGTCATGGTTATATTCAGCCACGGCTTCCCACTGACTGACAATCCCGAACCGCTGAGTGTACTGACCGGCTCTTCGCTGGGACATCTTGGCGTCTGCGTCTTCTTTGTCGTCAGCGGTTACTTGATTCCGCAAAGTTTCGACAAGGGCAGCCTGAAGCGCTTCATATCCAACCGGGCGGTTCGCATCCTGCCCGGACTGGCGGTCGCCGTCGCGTTCTGCGTATTCGTCATCGGCCCGTTGTATACAACATTGCCGGTCGGGGCCTATTTCGCCGATCGGGCGACATGGGCCTTCCTCGGCCAGGCCTTTTTCCTGCCGACCGGCACCGTCCTGCCCGGGGTGTTTGCCGACAATCCGGGCCATTCGGTCAATGGAAGCCTGTGGACGCTGCGCTTCGAAGCCGCCTGCTATGCCTTCGTTGCGATCGTGGGGATCCTGGCCAGGCACCGAACCGCGGTCGTGGTCCTGGCCCTTGCATTCAGCTTTCCGCTGGCGCGGATGGTCGACCCCGACGCGGGCGGCCTGCAATACTACATCGGCAATGGCGCCGTGCTTTACCGCTATTTCGGCATGGGGACGCTGCTTTACATCTTCGCCGACCGCATCCCCGTTGCGCGCACCGCCATGTATGCGTGCTACGCCATCGTCGCTGTGTCGGCATTCACCCCGTTCTTTACCGAGGCCTGCGCGATCTTTGGAAGCTATGCGGTGCTGGCGACGGCCTATCTGGTGACCGGCCATTTCGCCAGCTTCACCGGTAAGGGCGACATCTCCTACGGCATCTACATCTATGCCTATCCGATACAGCAGGTACTGGTCCCGGTTTCGATCGGGGCGCTGGGGGCGAAACTTGCGCCTTACGTCAATGCCTTGCTGACGCTGCCCTTTGTCGCCGCGCTCGCGATCCTGTCGTGGATGTATGTCGAAAAGCCGAGCCTGAGGCGCAAGCGCGAACCGCGCCTCGCCTCCAGCCCCGGCTGATCGTCACCACCACTTCTCCGGCGCCGCCACGAAGCCCGCCGCCTGCTCGATCGCAAGGCCAGCGTTCAGCACGCCCTGCTCGTCAAAGGCCTTGCCGATGATCTGCAGGCCCAGCG
>JAPYSD010000722.1 GCA_029936705.1 Croceicoccus sp.
CCCGCCACGATCGCGCGGGTCAGCACGGCGTAATCGCGGCGCACGGTCTCGTCCGCCGCCAGCGCGGTGTTCGAGACGAGCGCCCCGATCCGCAGGCCGCCGTCCTCGGTCTTCTCGATCGTGTCGAGCCCCAGCCCGCCGATGTCGACCAGGTGGGTCGGCGTCTCGACCTCGATCTTCATCAGATCGATCAGATTGGTGCCGCCGGCGATGAATTTCGCGCCTGCCCGATCATTGACCGAGCGGGCCGCCTGGGCCGGGCTTTGCGCGCGTTCGTAGGTGAAAGCCCTCATGCGCTTTCTCCCGCGACCTGTTCTCCGGCGACTTGAGCCATCGCCTCGGCAATGTTGGAATAGGCGCCGCAGCGGCAGATGTTGCCGCTCATCCGTTCGCGCATTTCCATCTCGCTGGGGGCGAAGCTGCCTGTCAGCTCGCCGCTGACATGGCTGGGGATACTCTTGCGAATCTCGTCGAGAACGGCAACGGCGGAGCAGATCTGGCCTGGCGTGCAATAGCCGCATTGATAGCCGTCATGCTCGATGAAGGCGGCCTGCATCGGGTGCAGGTCGTCGGGCGTTCCCAGCCCCTCGATCGTCGTGATCTCGTCACCCTGGTGCATGACCGCGAAGGACAGGCAGCTGTTGATGCGTTCGCCGTTCACCAGCACCGTGCACGCCCCGCACTGGCCGTGATCGCAGCCCTTCTTGGTGCCTGTGAGCTTGAGATGCTCACGCAAGGCGTCCAGCAGGGTGACCCGCGTATCGAGCTGCAGCGAGCGGTCCTCGCCATTCACGCTGAAGCTGACCGATTCGGTTGGCACGGCGGAGGCTGGGGCGGCTGCGGCGGTCGATGAGAGCGGCGGGGTCGCCGTCATGGCGACGGTGGCCGCGCTGCTGGCAAGCAACCCGCGTCGCGAGATGGGCAGGATCGTGCCTGGTTCGTCATGCATGGATGAAGTCGTCCCCGTTAGGTCATGGCTGATTTTCGCGAAGGGCGCCGCCATTTCGCCCGGAGTGACCCCATAAAGCAAGCCATGTGCAAAGATAGGTGCACTTTGGTCCCGGCAATGGCAGCATTCGTGCATGAATACGGCAGGGCCGGCCCCATCGCCGGGGCTTAAATTCGCGGCCCGCACAAAAACTCTGCAATCTTGGCTTGACCCCCGTGCCCCACCTATCTAGAGGGCCATTCCGCACCACGGAGGCCCCTTCGTCTAGCGGTTAGGACGCGGCCCTTTCACGGCTGAAACACGGGTTCGATTCCCGTAGGGGTCACCACGGTGCGGCCTTGCTGCAAAGCATGGCCCCTTCGTCTAGCGGTTAGGACGCGGCCCTTTCACGGCTGAAACACGGGTTCGATTCCCGTAGGGGTCACCA
>JAPYSD010000723.1 GCA_029936705.1 Croceicoccus sp.
GGTCGACCAGCTCGCCATCCACGCGCGCGGCGATGGCGGCCTTGGCAAGGCCGGGGCCGATCGCGGCGGCGACATCGGCGGGGCTGGACCCCGCGGGCATTTCGCGCACCGAACCGTCGGGCAGGCTGATCTTCAGGACTTCGCTCATGACATCTCGAACCGTTTGCAAGGGCAGGGGCGCGCCATGGCACAAGCGCGGCCCAGCCGGAAGGGGCGGCGTCTAGGGTCAGGGGTTTTTCGGGAAGCAACGCCGACTGCCCGAACCCCGGGCACCGGCGGAAGCGTCAGCGCGCGACCGACCGGCCCGGGGCGAACCCGGTGGTAGTCGTCGTGGTCGTGGCATGCTGCTGCTTCATCGGGGAAAATATAGGGCGGGCCGGCGGCGCTGTCACCCCTTGGACGATCCGGGGAGCGGAATGACGTCATGACTTGTCATTTGGTAAAGCGTGCTTGACTAAACAGATCTCGAATGGCAAGGTCCCTTTACATCATTACAAGGGAGCTTGACCATGACAAAGACCGCCACCGCCCTGATCTGGGCTGCCGCCATCATCATGATCGCCGTCGCAGGATCGCGCGGCTGGATCTCGCGCGAGTCGGCGCGGACCATGCTGATCGTCATGCCGGTCCTCGCCGCCATCATTGTCCTGCGCCGTTTCCGCGGCCAGCGCTGCTGTGGCGGCGGGCAGGCATGAGCACGCCCGAGACCGGCGGGCTGCATCGCTCGCCCCGATTCTGGGGCGGGCTGCTGGCCGTCAGCGTGGCCGGCATCGCCGCGCTGAAGCTGGCCGGGGTGATTTCCGCCATGGCGGGGTACATCCTGCTCGCGCTGGCGATGCTGCTGATGATCCCGGTCATCCGCACCGCCGCGCGCAGGGCCGAGTGCGGCGCGGCCAGCCCCGCCTCGGTCCGCTATCTGCGGCGGATCATGCTGTTCACCGCGCTCTACGTCGTGGGGCTGGGCATCGCGGTCCGTATCGACGACACGATGACGCTGACGGGCACGGGCGCATTCCTCGTCGCGCTGCTGCCGGCGGTGCCCACGGTGGGGATCGTTGCCACCATGGGCCGCTACCTGGTCGAGGAGACGGACGAATATCTGCGCCACCGCGCGGTGATCGCCAATATCTTCGGACTGGGCGCGGTACTGACCAGCGCGTCCTTCTGGGGTTTCCTCGAGACTTTCGACGCCGTCCCCCATGCGCCCGCGTGGTGGGCGGTGCCGATCTGGGCCATGGGCATGGGCGCGGGCCAGGCGGTGATGCGCCTGCGCGACCGGTCAGCCGGCCCGGGGGACGGGGAATGAAGAACCGCCTCAAGGTCCTGCGTGCCGAGCGGGACTGGAGCCAGCAGCACCTGGCCGAACAGCTGGGC
>JAPYSD010000196.1 GCA_029936705.1 Croceicoccus sp.
CCCCTGGACCATCTTCCGCCAGAATTGCATGGCATCCTGGGACCGCTGGACGATGGCAATTATCAGCGGATCCGAATGGCCGCGATGCGCATGTTGCGGGGCAGCTGACCGGTACGCGGCGCACGATACACCGACAATTATACCGCACTAACTGGTAGCCGCGCGGCAGGATCGGCAGAAACACTGACATGAAAGCGATTGCGGAAGTCCGTTTCGCCTTGCCCACGCTTTATTTGTCGGATTATTCAAGTTCAACAGATCGATGTGTCATCGATTCCATGATGCGCGTTTCAAGCGTCGGATAATGAAATGGTGGAGGACAAGATCATGAAATTTGGACCCGTCGTTGCCGGATTGATGTTAAGCTTCGTTTCCGTGCAGGCCTATGCGCAGGACGACCGAATGGTGGCGATCGAGGCGCCCGATCAGCCCGACGCGATCAATCTCGATACCGGGAAGCTGCCGGGCGCGACCGTTTCCGAATCCTGGCACCAGCAATACGGCAGCCGCTTCGCCCGCAATGTCACCAACGCTACTCTGACCCCGTTTCTTCCCGATCCGGCCAAGGCAACCGGTGCAGCCGTGGTGGTGACACCCGGCGGCGGTTTCCGAACCCTTTCGATGGAAAACGAAGGCTGGGACGTCGCGCGCGCGCTCGCCGACCGCGGGGTCGCTGCTTTCGTGCTCAAGTACCGGCTCAACCAGACGCCTGCCGACTTGCAGGCCTTTCAGCAGGCGGACCGGATGCCGCGCGACGGTGCAGCGCGCCCGCCCCGGCCCAACCCGGAGGAAATGGCCAAGGCCATCGCGCCGCAACTGGCCGATGCGGAAGCTGCCTTTGCGCTGATCCGCGCCAATGCGGATGAATGGAACGTCGATCCCGACCGGATCGGCATGGTCGGCTTCTCTGCCGGTGCCGCGCTTACCATGGCGACGGGCCTGTATGGCACCGACGCGAAACCGGCGTTTCTTGGCGACATCTACGGCCCGCTGACCGCCATGCCGGTTCCCGAGGATGCGCCGCCGCTATTCGTCGCGCTGGCCGCGGACGATCCGCTGTTCCAGGGTGCCGATTTCGGACCGGTCGAGGCATGGCACGAGGCTGGCCGCCCGGTCGAGTTCCACTATTACGAACAGGGCGGGCACGGCTTTGGCATGTATCCCAAGACCACGACCAGCACCGGCTGGTTCGATGCCTTCGCTTCATGGCTGACCATGCACGGTTTCATGAAGGCGGAATGATCCGAACGTCCGGGCGGGTTTCGGCTCGCCCGGGCGGCTTGACCAACGCACGAAAGCGCCGGGGCGCAGCGCGGCCCGGCCAACAAACCCTGATTTGCGAAGATGCCCGGTGAAGCGATGGTGGAGCCGAGGGGGATCGAACCCCTGACCTCTACAATGCCATTGTAGCGCTCTCCCAGCTGAGCTACGGCCCCAATTTCCATCGCACCCCGAAGGACTTACCGGCCTGTCACGGCTGGCGGGGCACCCTGGGAGGGGCCCTGCTCTCCGCCCGTTTCACCCCGGTTCGTGTCGGGGATCCGGTGCGGAGAGCGGCTCTCTAGGCAGTGATTCCGCCGGTTGCAAGAGCAAATTTCAACCGGCGAAAAAAGACCGTGAAGCGGCCCGGGACGTTAGACCGATCAGGTATCGTCGTCGTCGTCGTCGCTCGCCTTGGCGACGCCCAGATCGTCGTCGCCGCCCAGGTCGACGTCATTGTCGGGCGAATCGTCGTCGTCATCGACATCGATGTCCAGATCATCGTCGCCGAGATCCTCGTCGTTCTCCTGCTTCTGCGTCTTCTCTTCCTCGTAAGGAATCGGCTGCTTGGACTTGAGCACGGGCTCGGGCGTCCACTCGTTACCGCATTCGATGCAGGTAACCGGATCGTCCTTGCCGAGATCGTAAAAGCGGGTGCCGCACTTCGGGCAGGTGTGCTTGGCACCCCATTCGGGCTTGACCATGAAAACCTCGTGATTTCGCGCCGGGAGGGCGCATTCTCGCTCTGTGAAATTCGGGCGCCGGATACAAGAATCGGGGATGGCCCGCCATCCTGTCTCCGGCACGAGCCGCGCGCCTTGCCATAGGGCTTGCGCGCTGTCAAAAGCCTGCGCCGATCCAGCCCATCATTTCCGAACTGCACGCGGTCGCCGCCGATCCGGCCGGCACCCTGCGGCCACGGAAGCCCGAGACAAAGGTCACAGCGTTGAGCCAGCCCTCCCCCAGCCCCTCTCCGCATCGCTTCATGCCGGGTTCCGGCCTGACGGGCCGCATCCGGGTTCCGGGCGACAAGTCGATCAGCCACCGTTCGCTGATGTTCGGCGCGCTGGCGGTGGGCCGCACGACCGCGCGCGGCCTGCTTGAGGGCGAGGACGTGATGGCCACCGCGGCGGCCCTGCGCGCGATGGGCGCGGGAATCGAGCGGCAGGACGACGGCACGTGGATCATCGACGGCGTCGGGGTCGGCGCGTTGCTGCAGCCGGAAACCGCGCTGGACATGGGGAATTCGGGCACGTCGACCCGCCTGCTCATGGGTCTTGTCGCCAGCCACTCGATTACCGCCACCTTCATCGGCGATGCCAGCCTGTCGAAGCGCCCAATGGGCCGCGTGACCGATCCGCTGTCGCTGATGGGGGCGCAGTTCACCTCCAGCCCCGGCGGACGCCTGCCGCTTACCATGCGCGGGGCATCGCCCGCCGTGCCGATCGAATATCGCCTGCCGGTCGCCTCGGCCCAGGTGAAGAGCGCGATACTGCTCGCGGGGCTCAACACCCCCGGCATAACCCGCGTGATCGAGCCGGTCGCGACCCGCGACCATACCGAACGCATGCTTCAGGGCTTTGGCGCACATCTGACGGTCAAAGAAGGAGGCGGTGATCGCATCATCGAGATCCATGGCCAGGCCGAGCTGCGCGCGCAGGACATCACCGTTCCGGGCGACCCGTCCAGCACGGCGTTCTTTGCCGTTGCCGCCCTGTTGGTCCCTGGATCGGACCTTGTCATCGAGAATGTCGGCCTCAATCCCACGCGCGCCGCGCTGTTCACCGTGCTGCGCCAGATGGGCGGCCAGATCGAGGAACTCGATCGCCGCGACGTCGGCGGCGAGCCGGTGGCGGACCTGCGCGTGCGGCATTCGGTCCTGCACGGCGTTGAGGTCGACCCCGCCCTCGCCCCCGCGATGATCGACGAGTTTCCGGTGCTGTTCGTCGCGGCTTCCCTGGCCGAGGGGCGCACGGTCACGACAGGGCTCGACGAATTGCGGGTTAAGGAATCGGACCGGCTGGCCGCGATGGCCGCCGCGCTTGGTGCCGCCGGAGCGGCGGTGGAGGAGCGCGTGGACGGGCTGGTCATCACCGGCACCGGCGGCGACCCTTTGCCGGGCACGGCGGGCGATCCCGTCACCACCCATCTCGACCACCGCATCGCCATGAGCATGGCGGTCGCGGGTCTTGCCAGCCAGAACGGCGTGGAAGTGGACGACACCGCCCCCATCGCGACCAGCTTTCCCAATTTCACGACCCTGCTGGACCAGGCCAGGGATGCTGCGCCCGCATGACGCATCTCGATTGGCCGACCATGGTGGGGTTCGCCGGAATGGGGTGCATCATCTTCGCCTATTGGTACATTACCGCGCATGACAGGCCGAACCCGTTCGTCCAGCATGGAGTGAACCTGGCAGGGGCGGCCCTGCTGACCATATCGCTGCTGTACCACCTCAATCTCGCGTCCCTCGTGCTCGAGGGGTTCTGGGCCTCCATCGCAATCTGGGGATTGTGGAAGGCCTTCAGGAAAAGGAAGCTCGCATGATCATTGCCGTCGACGGTCCCACCGCCAGCGGAAAAGGAACGATCGCCAGGGGCCTGGGCAAGCATTTCGGTCTGCCGGTGCTCGATACCGGGCTGCTCTATCGCGCGGTGGGCTTGCAGGCGCGCAAGATGGGCCTCGATCCCGACGACCCGCTTGATGCCGCCCGCGCGACCGAGTTCCCCGACGTGTTGCTGAAGGAGCCCGAGCTTCGCTCCGTCGCCTGCGGGGCGCTGGCTTCGCGCGTGTCGGTGCACAAGCGCGTGCGCGCCGCCCTGCTGGAGCGGCAGCGGCGGTTCGCCGGGCAGCCCGGCGGTGCGATCCTGGACGGCCGTGACATCGGCACGGTCATCGCGCCCGATGCCGAGGTGAAACTGTTCGTGACCGCCAGCCTCGAAGCGCGCGCGATGCGCCGTCATGCGGAAAGCAATTCGCGCGGCGAGAAGCTGACCCTCGAACAGGTTATGGACGACCTGGCGAAGCGCGACGAACGCGATCGCAACCGCGCCGAGGCACCGCTTTTACAGGCGCCCGATGCCGTCCTGCTCGACAATAGCGAAATGCCGCCTGCCGAGGCGCTGAAGGCCGCGATCGATGCCGTGGAACAGGCGATGGCAGCCAAGGGGCTGAAGGCCGGCTGACCGCCCGTTTTCGCTTCAGATCTGGCGGATCTTTCGGAACAATGGTCCCGGCACTTCGTTCAGCTAGCCAGAACTCAGAAAGTTCAATCAGAACTGAGCAAGTTCACGAAGCAGAAGGAACCGTCTTCATGAAGCGTATTCGCACTCCCCTCCTGGCCGGCGCTCTGGCGCTCGCCCTGACCGCCTGCGGACAGGAGCCCGCTACCGAGGCCGATACCGACGCCACGGCGACCGCCGGTGACATGCAGAACCCGGTCGCGTCCGATCTTGATGCCAAGGTCATGTCGGCGCTGTCGGAGTGTCAGACGGTCGAGCCGAGCTGCGGCATGGGTACGCCGGCAGGTTATCTCGTCTTCCCCGACGTGACCGAGATCGCACTGGGCGTCGGCGGCGCCGGCGGTGACGGCGCGCTGGTCCAGAACGGCGAGATCGTCAGCTACTGGCGCATGGGCGAAGGCAGCGTCGGACTTCAGGCCGGTGTCCAGGCCGCTTCCTACGTGTTCAAGATCAACGATCCGGCGACGCTGAAGCAGTACACCGACAGCGGTGAATGGAGCATCGGCGCGGATGCAGGCATCACGGTTGCCGACGCATCGGCCAACGCGCAGGGCGACAGCGAGGAATCGCAGGCCTATGTCTTCAATGCCGAAGGTCTGATGGCAGACGCCTCGATCGACGCCATGAAGATCTGGCGCACGGATGAAATGTCGACCGGCGGCAACGCCAGCACCGACATGACCACGACCGACACCACCGACTGATCCCTTTCGGGAAACAGCACAAGGCAGCGGCCGGCACCTGTCAGGGGTGACCGGCCGTTGTCGTTTCCGCGGCGGGTCAAAGGCGTGGTCGCAATGCTTTGACCTTGCTTTTCCCCGCGATCTGGCCTAACCGCGCGCCCGTCCGACGGGTTTTACCGCCCGGTCGGTGGCTGATGCGGTTCATGCCGTTTCCACCATCCTCCACACGGTTCTGTCTATCGGATATTCGCAGGCGCATTCGGCCCTGCGGATGGTTCGGCCCCTTTTGGCCCGCCGATGCAATGGTGCGGATGGCGGAGGAAGACCGGCGGAAAAACCGCCTGGCCGGAA
This sequence comes from Croceicoccus sp., assembly GCA_029936705.1. Classification (GTDB taxonomy): domain Bacteria; phylum Pseudomonadota; class Alphaproteobacteria; order Sphingomonadales; family Sphingomonadaceae; genus Croceicoccus. The sequence continues at coordinate 5,537 of JAPYSD010000196.1, forward strand.
AACGAAACGAACGGGAATACAATCCTAATGGCAACTGCGCCTAACCCCACTCGCGACGATTTCGCGAAAATGCTCGACGATATGCTCGGCTCGGAAGCCGAGGGCGGCTTCGAAGGCCGCGTCGTCAAGGGCACCGTCACCGCCATCGAGAACGACAAGGCCGTCATCGACGTCGGCTTGAAAAGCGAAGGCCGCGTTCGCCTTTCCGAGTTCGCCCGCAATTCGGACGAGCACGGCCTGAAGGTCGGTGACGAAGTCGAGGTTTTCGTCGACCGCGTCGAGAACGCCGATGGCGAAGCGATGCTGTCGCGCGACCGCGCCCGCCGCGAAGCCGCCTGGGACCGCCTTGAGAGCGAGTTCGGCGAAGGCAAGCGCGTCGAGGGCCAGATCTTCGGTCGCGTCAAGGGCGGCTTCACCGTCGACCTCGACGGTGCCGTGGCCTTCCTGCCCGGTTCGCAGGTCGATATCCGCCCCGTGCGCGACATCACCCCGCTGATGGGCATCCCGCAGCCTTTCCAGATCCTCAAGATGGATCGCCGCCGCGGTAATATCGTCGTGTCGCGCCGCGCCGTTCTGGAAGAGACCCGCGCCGAGCAGCGCCAGGAACTGATCGGCGAGCTCAGCGAGGGCCAGGTCATCGACGGCGTGGTCAAGAACATCACCGATTACGGCGCTTTTGTGGACCTGGGCGGTATCGACGGCCTGCTGCATGTCACCGACATGAGCTACAAGCGCGTCAATCACCCCAGCGAAGTGGTCGAGATCGGCCAGACCGTCACGGTGCAGATCGTCCGCATCAACCAGGACACGCAGCGCATCAGCCTTGGCATGAAGCAGCTGGAAAGCGATCCGTGGGATGGCGTGGCCGTGAAGTACCCGGTCGGCGCGAAGCTGACGGGCACCGTCACCAACATCACCGAATACGGCGCCTTTGTCGAACTGGAGCCGGGCATCGAAGGCCTGGTCCATGTTTCGGAGATGAGCTGGACCAAGAAGAACGTCCACCCCGGCAAGATCGTCTCGACCTCGCAGGAAGTCGAAGTCATGGTGCTGGAAGTCGACGCCGAGAAGCGCCGCATCTCGCTGGGCCTCAAGCAGGCGCAGTCGAACCCCTGGGACGATTTCGCAGAGAAGTTCCCGGTCGGCTCGACCGTCACCGGCGAAGTCAAGAACGCGACCGAGTTCGGCCTGTTCATCGGCCTTCCGGGCGACGTCGACGGCATGGTCCACATGTCGGACATCGCCTGGGGCATCTCGGGTG
>JAPYSD010000197.1 GCA_029936705.1 Croceicoccus sp.
ATCTTTGGCTCCCTGGCTGTCCGCATCCTAAAATGCGTCAGACCATAGGAGCCACACATGCCATTTCACTCGCTGATCGTCGGCGCAGTCTTATTCCTCGCCGCTGCGCCGGCTACCCCGTTTCAGAACGATGATCGAACGGCGCCCGAACCACCTGCCACGCTAACCCTGGCAGACTGGTCCAAGCTCACGCAGATCGAGCGGCAGGTGACCATAATGGCCGCAATCGAAGGGCTCGTTATCGCGTCAACCGATAGCACGGCGGCAGCTTCCCCGTTCGATGCAGCATGCCTCGTTGACCATTCGCCCGCAGCGCTCGAACAAACGCTGCTGCCCCTTGCAGCTCATTATCCAGATCAGTCCGTCATCGACGTCTATCTCGCGATCACCAAGTGCCACGCCAGCATGAAGGACGAGCATTAATGACCCGCATCAGCTCCTACAGCGCTACTGCAGGTGCCTTCCTCGCGATTGCCGCTATCGTAGCCGCCTTCCCGGAACCTGCGGCAGCCAGCGACGATCCTGACGCCCTTGGGCACCTCATGCAGCCCGCCTTTAACGAGACGCCGATTTCCATCGGCACCTATCGCTCGTTAAGTCCAGCCGCACGCCAGGCCTATCTCGCCGTTTCCGTCGAGGCACTTCGCTGGTCAGGCGAGTTCTCTGGATGCGAGGGGCTCACGCCTCACGCGCTTGGCATCCAGATCGGTGACGCTCTCACGGAGCATTTCCCCAGCAATCGCGATGCTGCTCCGATGATGGAACCGCTCGTTCTCGCAGCAATGACGCTCTGCCCGCGCTGACTGCATCCTAAAACTTGGCAAAATGCCTGACCCCTTCCTACAACCACGGTATGATCAGGAAGGGACATTGCGATGCCTAAGATTCTAGATACGCACGCCGAGGTCGAGGTTTCGATTTTCGGCGTACAATATTGCAAATTCGGGCTCTACCCGCGCGTCCGCCAAACCGGCGATGGTCTCGATATCGTCGGATGGGCCGCGAAAAACAGTCGCGGCCAAAAGGTCGACTTGTTTGATGCACTCGTCACAAACTGCTTCAGCACATCGCTGCTCAACCAGGTGTGTATCGTTACCTTCGAGCGCGAGAACCGCACCGAGGTCGACGTGAAGTTCGATATCGACGGCGAATGCTGGGAGTATCCCATGCGGGCGATCGGCTACGATGACGGGACCGTTCACTACGAAATCGAGATCGACGGCGAATGGATGGACACCATGTCCTCCTTCGTCGGTGACCTCATCACCGAGGAGCATTTCCCCTTTGCCGAGAACGTCGTTTTCGGTTCGATGGATTTTGGCAGGACAGATGATGTCTATGCCAGGATGGGGTAGAAGCTAGAAGGAAAAGGCCATGCTTTCCAGACGTCATCGCGAGCTCATCGAATTAGGGCAATGCGGCGAGGAGTTGGAAGGCCTGGCCCTCGATGAAATCTCGCGTGACCCCGACAATGCTCGTTTTCATGACGCGCAATCAAAAGCTGCGACCGCTCAAGCCGAAGCCGACAGGATCCTGCCTTCTCAGCCTGAGGACGAGGCTAACCAGGATGACCTGCGATCGATGGCCGAAGAGCTGGGCTTCTGACAGAGCGGGGCCGGACCAATCGGAATGAAGCAAGTGCCCAAGAACAAAAAGACGATCACCGACACCCTCGGTTACGCGATCAATCTCGAAAGATTGGCCTCGAAACTGAAGATCACGACCTCTGGCGCCCAGCAGGGGATCTGTCTCAGCAAGTTTGACGTCGAGATCTTCAAGGCATTCCTCGACCGGGCTATCATGCTTCCCAGTAACGAGCCTTCAGAAGAGCCGCTCTCGGGTAGCGTGCTTTTGTCCTTTCACGATCGGAAGCCTCCGTTTGTCAGGCTGAAGGACGGGCCATCCGTCGTCGACATCCATCCAGCTTCATGGCTCCCATTGTCGCTCGAGCTCGCGCTCTTTGCACCTTGGCTGACCGTCGAAGCGGCCTGACCACACCAGACAACCAAATTCAGAAGGCCCGGCGTAACTGCCGGGCCTTTTTGCATCAGCTGAGGACATGACCACATGACGTACCTTGCTTGCGTTCTGGCGCGTCTTGTCCGCCAGGAACTGACAGCCCGCGGCAGTTTGACGGGCGAGTTGGAAGCCGGTGGACATCGCTACACCTACGAGACCCGCGCCTCGATCACCGATGCTGCCAACAAGATATTCAAGGCTGTCACCTGGAAGCCGTCGTGCCGCGAGGACATTCTCATCGACGGGGATTTCATCCAGGGCAATGTGATCATCGATCATGTCCAGAAATGGCAGCCAGAGGCGTATGCTCCTATCCCGGCGCATCATGCTCTCGTGAAGAGACTGGAACAGACCCTTCCTGATATCCCTGAACTGAACCGCCTCGTTCGCCACCACGCCCAAAACGACAATGGCGATCCTATCCGGATCGCACGCTGGCAAACGCCGGTAAGTGGAAGGCTCGGCAGGCTTCACGTTCCGGCCATCGTCAGCGCGATCCTTCTTGGCGGCGAACTCCGGTTCAGAGCGCAGTCGCAACAGGGCGCTCGCCCCGTGCCGCTTAGTTCGACAAACCTTCAGCCGCTTCTCGAAGGCGTCCTAGATCCCCGCAAGGCTAATGCGCGCCATGCTGATCGCGCCTTCGTTCCGCGGGAGGCAGCAAGCCACCACGCCGGCCGCCGCAAGCTGAGGGCAGGGGATCCCAACAAGTGGGTCGCAGGCCAGCCCTACAAGCCGGTCGGCATGCCGGCTCCTCTTAATGCCAATGACGATCATCCCGGCGCCATGCGCTCGGACACATATTGCCCGTTCTAGAGAAGGATCAGCACCTTGAAACTCACCCGCGCCGAGAGCCAGGAGCACCGCACCGCTCTCGATCTTCTCCGCAAACCTGGTCCTCTCTCGGAAGACGAGAAGGATGCGATCGCCAGCCGGTTCCACGAGGGTGCTACCAGTGACAACGTAGCTCTCAGTGCCTTCTTCACGCCTGAGGACATGGCGATGCACCTTGCCCTTAATGTCCCTGGAAATGCACGCGTACTCGATCTGTGCGCAGGCACAGGCGCACTTTCGCGCGCGCTCACCTCAGATCTGGCGCCTCCGCGCGAACTCGTTCTCGTCGAACTCAATCCTGAATACTGCGAGGTTGCCCGCCGCCTTCTCCCGGAAGCAGAGGTTATCTGCGGATCGATGTACGACGAAACCCTCATGGCTGATCTCGCTGCCCGCCAATTCGACGTCGTAATCTCCAACCCGCCGTTCGGCCGCATCTCAAAGCCGGAGGGCGCCAAGGCACCGCGCTTCAAAGGTGAAGCCCATTACGAGGCAATCGATATCGCCTCGGACCTTGCGAGCATTGGCTTTTTCATCCTGCCCCAGCAGGCATGCCCCTTTGCCTACTCGGGCCGGCAGGACTTCAAACAAGTCTCCAATGCCAAATATGAAGCCTTCAGCAAGGCCACCGGCATCGCCATTGATCTGGGCCTTTCAATCGACACCAGCGTTCTCAGCTCCTTTCGCGGAACGCAAATCACCGTCGAGATCGTGGAATGCGACTTCGAAAAAGCTCGGGAAGCCAGAAAGCCAGACCAATCCGATCTCTTCGCCAAAGCGGCGTGAAATGACCCCGACGATATGGATGGAATGAACAGGGAAGTGAGGATTTCTTTGGGCATCCTGTTTCAGTGACATCCAAATCGAGAAGGGAAAAAAGATGAAGAGCCTCGCAGTAATCAAGCGCATGATTCCGGCGCTGTCGGCTATCATGGAGAGCAGCGGCTTCTCGGAAGATCTGCAGCACATTGCCGAAGGTTACGTGGACGAACTTCGCACTGCCGCGGCAGCCGATCGGCTCGATCTGTCCCGCGCCTTCCTGGCTCTCAACGCCGCCGCTGCGGCAACTGCGCTCCTCGAGCAGAAATCGGCTCTCAGTAAGAGCATCGCTATCGCCGATCGCATGCTCGACCAGATCCCTGCCGGCCGATACAATGCCCGGAAGGCAGAACGCGACACCGTCTCGTCGGTTCAATGCCGGCTCCAGGCCAATCTCAATCGCTTGTCGATCACCTACAAGCCCAGCCGCGCAGACATGGCCGCGGTTCGCCGCGATTCCTCGATGTTCACTACCCTCGTGAAGGGATCAATCTACGACGGACAGCTGTCAGCCAACGACGATATTGCTGCAGAGCAGGCTTACCACCTCATCGACAACGCCGTCGAAACCGATTTTGGCGGGCATACCCGCATGTTCGAGAAAGCCGCGAAGCTCGTTGCTGGTATCGCGGCATGAGCGGCACCAACATATGGCCCAGGTACGCCGGACTGGGGGACAGGACATTTGTCCCCCTATGGTTCCTGCAAAGCGCCGATGAGCTTGCAGCCCAATACGGCGATACGCTCCGCACCATCGACGTCCAGTTCTGGGGCGTCGCGGAATACAACGACAACACTCACGTCGAGCGCAAAGCCTGTACCTGTTTTGTCTGGGAGGGATTCAACAAACAGCCCTCCGAAGACGATCTCGATCACGTCCCGGCAGTAAGGCGAATGGAGCGAAGGGCGGCCGATTTGTGGGATCACATCCCGATCGTTCTCGACTCTGAAGTCGACATTACAGGCGAGTTCAGCTTCACCATATCGCCCCAGGAGCTACTGCTCGATTACGATGACTGGCGTGACGTTCAATTGACCGCCCGTGCCGCTATCGATGGCGACGAGTGGCGATATGTCGAGAAGATCTCGTTCTTCCCCAAGATCTCGGAAACAGCCCGAGCCACGCTTTGCGTCGAGAATGCCCTCGAGGAGATCGATTTCGGCCCCGAATGGGACCACGACAAGATCCCTAAACCGATAGCCGTCGAATGGGATGATGATTGCCTCACCGTCACCTTCGACGGAGGTTTCTTCGCTGCTTACAAGGCAGAAGGCGAATGACCTACGAAGAGATCGTCACCGCGCTCGCAGCTGAATTCGACGGCGTCGGAAGCGAATTCTCCGATCACCACCATGAAGAGCTCGAGGGCGGCTGGTACTTCTGCATCACCAATGACGGGAACCCGTTTACCGAAGGTTCCGTCCTCGTGCCCACCCGGTCGATCTCGCTGAGCGGCCGCGACACCAAGGATCGCACGCTCATGCGCGGCGAATACAGCCTGGGCAGCGGCTGGGTCGCGATATGGCAGGAAACAGAAGAAGCCTACGGCCAGTTCATCGACATTCCCGATGAACACGAGATCAGCGTGTGGGTAGGGCCGAAGGAAAACGCCTGCGGCGGGCGCGCACGGATTTTAGCCGATCACGACGCAATTTTGGCCTCGGAGGTCGACAGAGATCTTTGCGCAATCGAGAAGCGCCTGATGGGCGCTTCCTCGACCCTGCCGGAGAATGCACGCGAGCTGATCCTCAGCAGGCTGACCGCAGTTACAAGGAACATCCTATGATTATCCTGATCACTGATGCCAATGCAGCGGTCCAAAGCTTTATCCAAGAGGGCGAATGCAGCTGCATCGATGAAGCCGAAGTCATCGACCACGGCGAAAGTCGCTACGAAATCAGGGTAACCGTCAGTTCTGCGCCGCGAGATGCCATGGAGCTCCTGATCGTTTCAGAACCGGAATATCGGCAGGATATCACTACCAGCACATCGACCAACGACAACGCTCCGACGGATTCCTATGTCCGCCTTGCCGGGACCGTGCAGGATCATACGAGAGATGATCTTAAGGGGATCGTGATCGAACCCGACGGCAATCTGGACCCCGAGGATGCCGAATATCCGGTCTTCAATCTCGCTGTCGCAGGATCCCTCGACACGCCGGAATACTCCGACGACGAAGCGGATGGGTATCTATACGGCAGCTTCTACATCTCGCCCAAGGGTGACAGCTGGGCCTTCGATCAAAGCACCCAGCACCTGCTGCGCGATCTCGATGCTTCGGTCCCCGAAATGATCAGGCATCCCATCAAAATCCTGCAGAAGATGCGTGAGCTGGGACGGACAGGCCCAATCGCCAATGACGAGACGTCGCTGCTGGTCCGCGAGGCCTTCGCAGCCTGAACGGCCGCGACGCCCCACAACTTCCAAAAGATTTGCAACCACACACAGGACAAGGAGCCTGCGATGAAGGCCGCCATCACCAGGACCGCTCGCGTCGGTCAATCGATCTACTCGCTCGATACCAAGGGAACCCTCTGGGGCGCCCATTACGACTTCAGAGCCGGACCGGAGAAATTCGGCTTTTCTGCCTCGGACTTCGACGCGTATGTCGCCAAGCTGCGGCATCATAACGAACAGAAGCGCAAGCTCCGCCGTCAGCCTGCCGCATCTGTCCGGCATTCGATGTGGGGCGCCGTTCAAGGAGCCACCAAATATGGCGAGGGCGTCCACTCGGTGAGCACCGCGGGTCACGGCGGCTTTATCCTCTCCGATGAGCGCAATGATGCAGTCCACCCTGCATGGCGCGCTCGTAATGGCCAGTACGAGGAAGACAGCCACTGGTCAGTGGTCGCCTTTACCTTCCCGTGCATGTTCACGGACTGGGAGATCGAACTCGCCTATGCCGCGCTGCGCAACTGGTACCCGGATGAGTTCACGGCAGTCACCGGCGAGACCCTCACCGAGGATGACAGCCGCACTTTGCGTGAGCGCGCGGCCACTGAACGAAACAAGGACAAATGGGTCGTCGTCTCGGCCGTCAATGATAACGGGATGGTCCGCTGCATCGCCAAGCTTGGCGGCGATCGATCCAGCCGCAACGAGCGCGTCTATCTCTGTCTCT
>JAPYSD010000724.1 GCA_029936705.1 Croceicoccus sp.
ATGCAGGACAGGGCCGAACACCTCGCGGGTCAGCTCTGTGGTAGAGTCCAGCTCGATGATGGCCGGGGCCACGAAGCTGCCATGCTCGGCCTCGGGCGGCAGTTTCAGCCGCGTAACCTTGTGCCCGGCGGCTTCCATCTCGGCGATGTGCTTCTCGATGCCTTCCAGCGCGTCCTCGGTGATGACGGGGCCGATGTCCTTGGACAGCTGCGTCGTCGAACCGATCGACAATTGCGCCAGCGCACCCTTCAGCAGGCCCAGCGTACGGTCGTACACATCGTCCTGGATGCACAGCAGCCGCAGCGCCGAACAACGCTGGCCCGCGCTGTCGAAGGCGCTGGCGATCACGTCGCGAACGACCTGTTCGGCCAAAGCCGAGGAATCGACGATCATCGCGTTGATCCCGCCGGTTTCCGCGATCAGCGGAATCGGCTTGCCGGCCGGGGACAGGCGCTTGGACAGCTGCTTCTGGATCAGCTGCGCCACCTGCGTCGAGCCGGTGAACATCACGCCCTGGACCTTGTCCGACGCGACCAGCGCCGCGCCGACTTCGCCCGGTCCGGGGACCAGTTGCAGCGCGTGGTCGGGGATGCCCGCCTCGTGCAGGATGCGAACCGCCTCGGCGGCGATCAGCGGGGTTTCCTCGGCAGGCTTGGCCAGCACCGAATTCCCGCCGACCAGTGCGGCCGCGACTTGGCCCGTGAAAATCGCCAGCGGGAAGTTCCACGGGCTGATGCAGCAGATCGTGCCCAGCGGTTCCTGCTCGTGGCCGAAATGCTCGACCGCGCGATTGGCGTAATAGCGCAGGAAGTCGATCGCCTCGCGCACCTCGGCAATGGCGTTGGGCACGCTCTTGCCCGCCTCGCGGATGGTCAGGCCGATCAGCACGCCCATCTGCGACTGCATCGTGTCGGCCGCGCGGTGCAGCGCCGATGCGCGCTGGCTTACCGGCACCTCGTGCCAATGCGATGCCGAGACCTTGTCGACGATGGCGGACACGTCATCGGGCGACAGGTCGTGGCTGATGCCCACGATGTCGCGCCGGTCGGCGGGATTGGTCACGTCGCGCGGCGTACCCTTGCCGGCTTCACCGGCGGTCCACTCGCGCTGCGCGCTTTCCTTGAGGTCCAGGGTCAGGTCGGCAAGCCGGTCCTCGTTCGACAGGTCGATGCCCGCCGAATTCAGCCGCATTGGGAAGATCCCCAGCGGCAGCGAGATCTGGGGATGCATGCTGCCGGGACGCTCCATCTCGGCCACCTGGCGCGCGGGATCGGCGATCAGGTCGTCGATCTCGACATCGGGGTTCGAGATGCGGTTGAGGAACGAGCTGTTCGCCCCGTTCTCGAGCAGGCGGTGCACCAGATAGGCC
>JAPYSD010000725.1 GCA_029936705.1 Croceicoccus sp.
GAACTGCCCCGGCACGCCGCCCATCAGGCCGACCGGCAGGAACACCGCGACGATCGAGAAGGTCGTGGCAACCACGGCCAGACCGATCTCGTCCGCGGCATCGATCGATGCCTGCCACGCGCTCTTGCCCATGCGCATGTGGCGCACGATATTCTCGATCTCGACGATGGCGTCGTCGACCAGCACGCCCGCGACCAGCCCCAGCGCCAGCAGGGACAGCGAGTTGAGCGTAAAGCCCAGCAGGTCCATGAAATAGAAGGTGGGGATCGCCGACAACGGGATCGCCAACGCCGCGATGATGGTCGCGCGCCAGTCCCTCAGGAACAGGAAGACGACCAGCACGGCCAGCACCGCCCCCTCGACCATGGCGTCGATCGAACTTTTGTACTGCGCCTTGGTATAGGGGACCGAGGTGAACAGCGTCTCGAACTTTACGCCGGGGTTTTCCTCGGCGATCTGGTCGAGCTGCTCCATGGCGGCGTCGAACACGGTGACGTCGGATGCACCGCGCGCACGGGCGACGGAGAAGGTGACGACCTGGCGTCCGGACACCTTGGCGAGCGAAGTAATCTCACTGTAGCTGTCGGTCACGGTCGCGAAATCGGCGAGCCGGACCGTGCGCCCACCGCCCAGCGGCACCTGAAGCTGCGAAAGTTCGTAAGCGGTCTCGGCATTGCCGAGCACGCGCACCGACTGGCGCGAACCGGCCACCTCGGCCTGGCCGCCCGCTGCATCGACGTTGAGCTGGCGCAGCTGCGCATTCACCTGGCTGGCGGTAACGCCCAGCGACTGCATGCGCGCGGGATCCAGCACGACCAGGATCTCGCGGTCGACGCCGCCGGCCCGGCCGACTTCGGCCAGTCCGGGGATCGAGAGCAGGCGCTTGGTGACGGTATCGTCAACGAACCAGCTCAATTGCTCGATCGTCATGTCGGGGGCCGCCACGGCGAAATAGCCGATGGGGTCGGACGAGGTCTGCGCGCGGAACACGCGCGGCTCCAGGATACCGTCGGGCAGTTCGCCGCGGATCTGGTCGATCGAGGCAGTCACCTCGTTCACCGCCTGCGCGACGTCGGCGCCGATCTCGAACTCCGCCACCGTCTGCGAATTGCCTTCGCTGGTGGTGGAGTTGATGTTGACCACGCCCTCGACGTTCTGGACCGCGGCCTCGACCAGCTGGGTGATCTGGTTCTCGATCTCGGTCGGGGCGGCGCCCGGCTGCGAGATCTGCACGATGACCACCGGAAACTCGATATCGGGCTGGTCCTGCACTTCCATGCGCATGAAGCTGACGATGCCCGCCAGCATCAACCCTGCGAAAAGCACGATGGGAACGACCGGGTTGCGGATCGACCAGGCCGAGAT
>JAPYSD010000198.1:0-1861 GCA_029936705.1 Croceicoccus sp.
GGCCTACACAGTTCTCGCGCCCAGCAACGATGCGCTGACGGCGCTGGAGGAAGAGCAGGGAATGACGGATGAAGAGCACCGCGCCCTGCTCGCGGCGGTGCTGCGCGAACACGTTCTGCCCGGGGCCCTGACCCCCGCCGATATCGAGAACGCGATCGAGGTGCAGGACGGCGCGGTGTCGATCCAGACGATGGGCGACGGCATCATGCGCTTCGCGATGGACGGCGACCGGCTGACCGTCACCGACGAGGACGGCGATAGCGCGACCGTCAGCGGCGAGCCCATCCTTGCCAGCAACGGCGTGGTCATCCCCATCGACAACGTGCTGAAGCAGCCCTGACGACTGCGGCGCGCGCGCCGTCAATAATCCTTGCTGATCTCCGCCGAAACCGCGTTGTACCCCAGCGACGATACCGTACCCAGCAGCGACAGCCAGCTCGTCACGCGGAACTCCAGCTCCGTCGCGCTATAGCCCTTGCCGTCGGTGACCAGCTCCACATAGAAATCGCGGCCGATATATTCGCCCACTGCCACGCTGGTCCCGCGGCCCAGCGCCTCGTCCGCGCCGATTACGCGCAGGCGATCGACGCCGATGGCGCTGCGCAGCTTGTTGATCGGGTCCATCCCCCCGCCCCCGCTTTGCAACGAAGCCAGCGCCGAGCCGAGCTGGAGCGCTTCGGGTGCCGAGATATTGGCGACGGAATCGCCGAACAACAGCCGCGACAGCACTTCCTCCTCCGGCAGGGCGGGGACCGAGGAGAAGCTGATCTCGGGCGCGGCGGCAGTGCCCTGGATCAGGATATTGGCGTTGATGTCGTTGACGTCGGCCTCTGCCTCAACGTCCAGGCGCGGATCGGGCGGGTTCTCGCCCGAGAAGGTAATCCGCCCGCGCGTCAGGTCGAAACGCTTGCCCGCGAACTGATAGCCACCGCGGACGAGGTCGGCCTGGCCATACAGGATCGGCTCGTTGGTATCCCCGCGCAGCTGCACATCGACGCCCCACTCGCTGTCCAGGCCCATGCCGGTGACGGCGAAGCGATTGTTCGCCTGCACGTCGATCAAATAGCGCCATGGCTTGCCAGGGGCCCGGCGCGTCTGGCGGTCGGCGGGCAGGTTGATCTCGCGGCGCGGAATATTGGGCAGGTTCGCGACCTCGGTGGCGCGGCCCAGCTTCCACCGCCCCGAAATCATGTCGAGCCGCCCCGCGACCACGCCGACATTGTTGCGCGCCACCACGCGGATCGGGCCGCTGACCACCGCCGCCATGTCATCGCGGTTGAGGATGCGTGCCTCGTTCGCGGCAAGGCGAATGTCCATGCTGACGCCGTCGCCGAACACTTGCGACAGGTCGATCGATCCGCTGCCCGTCACCGTGCCGTTGCCCGACACCCCGCTGAAACGCGGCAGGCGTAGCACCGACCCGTCGAACGTGCCCGTGACCGAAATGTCGGTGACATCGGTGCCCGTCAGCGTGCTTTGCAGCCGCAAATCGTCGCCGCGCAGGGTGCCGCGGATCTGCGGGTCGCGGATCGTGCCGCGCACGTCGCCTGCGATCCGCACGTTGCCGGTAAAGTCGAACAGTTCGACACCGGTAAGCCGCCACAGCGCATCGGCCGGCCCGCCATAGCGCATCTGCGCGAACAGCGATCCCGTCAGCAATCGCTCGATCACCGGGCCCTGGGCCGGAAGGTCGGCGATCCGCGCCTGCAGCCTGCCGTGGCGGGTCGCGTCCTCGCGAATGATGCTGCGCAGTTCGAAAGCGTCGGGCGAAAGCTCGGCTACCATCGCCAGGTCCACCGGGCGAGAAGTCAGGACGAGGCCCGACCGGGTCAGGTCGGCGAACAGCAGCCGTGCCCGGCCC
>JAPYSD010000198.1:1961-6756 GCA_029936705.1 Croceicoccus sp.
GCCCGGCCCCCGATGTCGAGATTGTCGACGAACAGGTTCATCACGCCCAGCGGCATGTCGACCACCCGGACGCTGGCTTCGCTGGTGCCGCCGAACCGCCCTTCGGCCTGGATCGTGCCGCCCGCGAAATCGATCTGACTGCGCTGCAGCGCCCAGCCGCTTTCATCGCGCAGCAGGACGACCGCCCGCGGCATCGAGATCGCCTGACCGGCATAGCGGCCCCTCGCGGCGATCTCGACACGGTCGCCCGATATTTCGCCCGCCGTGCGCAGGAAGAAGCGGCTGCCGCGCCGTCCGGCCAGGAACGCCTTGAACTGGCCCGCACCGTTTTCCAGGCGCCCTTCTGCCGCGAACCGGCCGATGAACAGCTCGCCGCGTGCGATGCCCTGCGCATTGATGGCGGCATCGATGGTGGGTGCCTCGCCCAATACGCCGCTGGCGCGGATATGCGCCAGCCGCACGGTGATCGGCGGATCGCCGCGGAAACTGGCATCGCGCAGGATGATGTCGCTCTCGAACCCCTGCCCTTCCGCCTGCGGTGTGAGCGAGACCGTCCCTTCCGCGCCGCCGCCGCTGACTGCGAGTGCTCCTGCCACGCCGCCGTCCTCGACCACCAGGTCGCCGGACAGGTTCGTATCGCTGACGGTGAAGCGATTGACCGCGATGCGCAGCGGCTCACCCGTGGCGGAAACGATGCCGATATTGCCCGTGAATGGCCCGAGCATCGACTGCCCCTCGGCATCGATGACGAAGCCGTCCTCGTCGGGCGCCAGCGTGACGCGCATGTCGGTGACGCCCGCCGCGGGTAGCGGCTCTGCAAACACCAGCTCGGCGTGCGGTCCCTCGCCGTCCAGCCGTCCGTCGATGGTGAAGGCCCCGAACTGGTCGTGGACGCCTTCGCCCGAGAGGCTGACCGTGCCGTCCACCGCCCGCTCGCCCGAGAGCGTGAGGTCGAGCCGGGGCGCGTCGATACGCGCGCTGCGGATCAGGATGGGCGCGGAGGACGCCATCGAGACATCGGCCCTGAAAGCGATCGGCGCGCCGACATAGTTTTCCAGCGTGGCATTGGTGACGCGGGTCATGCGGCCATCGACCTTCGCGGTCAGGCTCCATCCACCCGATCCGCGCAGCAGCGCATCGACCTGCGCCCGCGCGTTGGCGCTGCCAAGCCCGTTCAGCACGACGCCATTGGCGATCACCGGGCCGGTCAGCCGATAGCGCGATCGCCGCACGTTGCCGTCCAGCGCCAGCCGCGCGCCAAGACCCGACGAAGCGAACACGATGTCGGGGGCAACCAGCCGGTCGCCGCCATAGGTCAGCGTGGCGGTCAGCCGTGCACGGCGCAGCCGCGGATCGACCATTTCGCTTCCCGTCGCGATGCTGCTTGCCGTGGCGGTCAGCGGAACCTGCAGCCGCGAACCGTTCCAGTTTGCCACCCCGTTCGCTTCCATGCCGCGCGCCATCGCCGCGCCCTGGCCGATGCGGGCAGCTTCGACCGTATAGGCGATGGCCAGGTCCTGCCGGAAATCGCCCTCGAGGCCGAGCCGGGCCTGCAACCCCTCTGCCCGCAGGTCCGGGCCGAGCAATCGCTGGTCCCTGGCGCGCAGCCTGACGCCGAAATCGTCGAGCCGGTTGGCGTCGAGGTCGATCGCGCCCCGCGCCAGCGCTTCCACACCCTTGCCGACCAGCACGTAGCGGCCATCGATCACCCGATCCTCGAACGTGCCGCGCGCATTGACGTTGAGCACGTCGCCAACCGCCCTCGCCGCAATGCCCGAAAGATAGCCATCGGGCCTGACCTGCCCCAGCAGGCCATAGACGTCGTCTTCCTTGGCCAGCGTCATCGCGGCCAGCGTGCCGCCGCCCTGCCGGACACGGGCATAGCCCTTCCAGTCGGTCCATCGGCCGTCGCCGCCGACATTGACCTGCAGGTCCTCTTCCGCACCCGTGATCGCCGCCAGCAGTCCGCCTGCCGGGGCATTGTAATCGACCAGCAGGTCGAGCACGTCGCCGCCCTCGTCCGCGTCGAGCCGGGCGTAGAGCCTGTCCTCGCCCCCCAGCTTCCCAAACATGCCGATTTTCGCGCGTCGATCGGCGATATCGACCGTCGCCGCGAAATCGACGGTGCGCTCGTAACCGATGACAGCCTCGTCCACGCGCAAATCGTCGACGATCAGCCGGTCGATCCTTATGTCGAAGGCCGGCAGGATCGGCGCATCGGGATCGCCGGGATTGAGCTCTGGCACGCGCAGAAGGTGACCGCGCCGCGCGACCAGCCTGCGCACGTCGAGCCCCTTGGTGAACCAGTGCAATGGCCGCCAGTCCAGCTCGACGACCGGTACGCGCAGGAATTCGCCCTTGGGATCGGACAGGACCACGTCGGTCAGTTCCGCCTCGCGCAGAAGCGAGCCTTCGATCCTGCCGATCCGGACGCGCAGGCCCGACGCGGGCGCATAGGTAGCCAGGCTGTTGGCAATCAGGCGGTGGCCGATCGGGCTGTCGATCAGGACAGCGCCCAGCCCCAGGAAGGCGACCAGCGCGATCAGCCCTGCCGCGATGCGGATACGCCAGTACCGCCCCCAGTCGCGGCGCGGCTTCGCGGCTGGCTGCGCCTCGTCTCCAGGCATGGGATCGTCTTCGGCAGGGATCGGGTCGTGCGCCATCAGAACGCCTGCCCCAGCGAGATATAGACCGCGATCCGGCTGTCGTCGGGGCGCGGGTTCAGCGGCGTGGCGACGTCGAACCTCAGCGGACCGAAGCTGGTGTGATAGCGCAGGCCGACACCCGCGCCGTATTGCATGCCGTTCAGCCGCGGCGAACTGTCATTGGAAACCGTGCCCGCATCGATGAACGGCACGACCGACACCGCGCCGCCGAACAGCCCGGTGCGATAGCGCGCCTCCAGCGAAAACTCGCTGAGCGAGAGGCCGCCGGTCGGATCGCCCACCGCGTCCTTGGGACCGATCTGCTGATAGCCATAGCCGCGCACCGATCCGCCGCCGCCCGCATACAGCCGGCGCGACGGCGCGATATTCGAGATGCCGCTTCCGACGATGGTGCCGAATTTCGCCCTGCCCGCGACGACCAGCCTGTCGTTGACCGGCTGGTAATAGCGCCCCTCGGCCCAGCTGCGCAGATAGGTCGAGCGGTCCCCGCCGGTGTGCGACAATTCGGGCGACGCGAACAGCGAAACGCGCCAGCCGCGCGTGGGGTCGAGCAGGTCGTCGCTCTTGTCATAGATCACCTCGCCCGGAAGAGCGGCGACAAAATAGGTCTCGCGCGGGCCGGTCAGCCCGCCCAGCGTGCCCTCGCGCTCTTGCGTGGCGACCAGTTCCACGCCGATCGACCAGGCCAGCACCTTCTGGAACAGAAGGGTCGACAGCTTCTCGAACTTGGCAACGCCGGAAATCGTGCGCGCCTCATACGCATCGCGGTCGATGGTGCTGGCAAAGACGTCGAGCGTCAGCACCCGGTCGCGCCCGTGCCAGTTGCTGCGGCGGAAGGTCGCGCCCGCCAGCTGTTCCTGCGTACCGGCGATCGCATGCAGCTGCAGCATGCCTTCGGGCGGGAAGAGGTTGCGATGCTCCCAGCGCGCCTCGGTCCGGATGCCGCGTCCGGTGTCATAGCCGATCGCGCCCGCGATGGTGCGCAGCGGGGCCTGCGTGATCGCAACATCGACGTCGACCGTGCCCGGTTCGCCGGCCGTCGGGGGCACGATTTCGCGCGGGGTCACGGACAGCGAGGAGACGAGACCGGTGCTGAGGATGGCGCGGCGCAGATCGTCGACCCCGCTGGCCCGGTAGATCTCGCCGGTGTCGAACTGCGCGATTTCGGACAAGTGCCTGCTGGACAGGAATTCGGGATCGCTGCTGACGATATTGCCGAACCGGTACTTGCCGCCCGGCGTGACCGGCTGCGTCAGGTCACCCTGGTCGGCAGCATGGTCGATCAGCAGGTCGGGCTGGCCCAGCTCGGCAAAAGGGTAGCCGGTCTCGCCCAGCGCGACGCCCAGGTCGATACGCTCGGCAACGATGCGATCTTCCTGGATGAAGTCGCCGGTCCGGATCTCGAACGCATCGCGCAGTGCCGCATAGTCGGGGCCTACCGCGTCCAGTCCCGGTACCGCGACATCGCCATAGCGATAGCGCTCGCCCGGATCGATGGTGAAGACATAGCGCGAATCGCTGGCTACGGGGGCACCGTCATCGCCCGACCCCTCGCCCGCGGGCGGGGTCTGCACACGCTGGCGCACGTCGGCATCGTAGAAGCCATAGACCGCCAGCATGTCGGACAGCAGCGCCGCATCCGCCTCGGCCCGATTGGCGAGCTGGGCGAAATTGTCGTCATCGCCGCGCAGCGTCTCGATATCCGACAGGCCCTTGAAGCGGGCAACGAAATCGTCGAACTGGCCGAAATCGGCGAAAGATGCCGGGTGGCTAAGCTCGATACGCTTCGACAGCCGCGTCTCGACCAGTGCTTCCTCGTCCGCGTCGCCCTCGCCTCCGCGCTCTGCCATGCCGGGAAGCGCAAGGTCCGCCGCCGGACGTCCGTTCTCCCGGCTGAGCAGTTCCCTCAATTCAGGGTCGATCTCGATCTCCTGAAGCTCGACCTTGAAATCGGCGTCTTCGGGCCACGGCAGCGAGAAACCCGTGTCGGTCATGGCGGTGTCGGGGTCGACTTCCTCGGGCACCGGGGTCCGGGCAGCCTCGGTATCCATCGCCCAGCTTTCCGGATCGGCCACCGCGGCATCGGGGATCAGCGCTTCCAGCTCGGGATCGGCGTCCAGGCTTTGCGC
>JAPYSD010000199.1 GCA_029936705.1 Croceicoccus sp.
GCGCTGGTGTTCGACGAATATGACGCGGGCCGCCCCGACGTGATGTTCGTGATCCAGCGCGTGCTGGAAACCGCGGGCAAGCTGACCTTGCTGGACCAGAACCGCGTGATCCGGCCCAATCCTTTCTTCCGCCTGTTCGCCACCGCCAACACGGTGGGCCTGGGCGATACCAGCGGGCTGTATCACGGCACCCAGGCGATCAACCAGGGCCAGATGGACCGCTGGAACATCGTCGTCGGGCTGAACTATCTGCCCGAAGAGACCGAGGTGAAGATCGTTCACGCCAAGGTGCCCGACATGGACACCGACACGCTGGCCAAGATGGTGCGCACCGCCGACCTGACGCGGCAGGGCTTCATCAACGGCGACATCTCCACGGTGATGAGCCCGCGCACGGTGATCAGCTGGGCCCAGAATGCCGAGATCTTCAAGGACCTGGGCTTCGCCTTCCGCCTCTCGTTCCTCAACAAATGCGACGAGACGGAGCGCATGCTGGTGGCCGAGTATTACCAGCGCGTGTTCGGCGTGGACCTTCCCGAAAGCGTCGTGGGCCGCGCCTGATCCGCGCTGCGAACCGGCGAATCCGCTCGATGAACGGCACTTGCGCGGGCGCGCGCCGGGTCTAGCCTTGGGCGGGTGATTCCGGTCCAACATCCTGTCGAATACCCGCTGGCGCTCATCGCCGCGAAAGATCGCGGCTGCTAGTGCCGCGCACGTGAAGAACTCCGACTTCCTGTCCCAGGCCCGCGACCTGCTTGCCAGTTCGCGCCGCAACCGCGGCGCAGAGTACGACCGGCTGGACGAGGAGTGGTACCGGACCGACGCCGACCTGGAACTGGACGGGCTGGACGGCGACGATACGCTGCCCGAACCGCGCGGGCCTTCGCTGGCCGGGCGCGCTGGGATGGGCTGCCTGTGGCTGCTGGCGCTGCCGTTCCGGCTGGCATGGGCATTCATCAAGTGGCTGGCGATCGGGTCGGTCGTGGCGGTACTGGCGATCATCGTCTGGCTGGCGCTGACCAAGCCGGTCGAACGCACGCTGGAACCCCACGGCGATCCCTATGTGCTGGTCAGCCAGAAGGGCGAGCCGATCGCGCGCGGCGGCGACGTGGTGCTGGCCCCGGTCGAGGCGGAACTGCTGCCCGATCATGTCGTCAACGCCTTCATCGCGACCGAGGACCGGCGCTTTTATTCGCACTGGGGCATCGACCCGCGCGGCATGGCGCGGGCGTTCGTGTCGAACCTGTTCTCGGGCACGCGGCAGGGCGGTTCGACGATCACCATGCAGCTCGCCAAGGTGACCTATTTCACCCACGACCAGACGATGGGGCGAAAGCTGCTGGAGATCCCCACCGCGCTCTGGCTGGAAGCGTGGCTGACCAAGGACGAGATCCTCGAACGCTATCTGTCCAAAATCTATTTCGGCGACCGCAGCTATGGCATCCGCGCGGCGTCGCTGCGCTATTTCGACAAGGCGCCCGAGGCGCTGACCCCGGCGGAGGCGATGGTGCTGGCGGGCCTGCCCAAGGCGCCCAGCAATTACGCGCCCAGCTTCCACCCGGAAGCCGCGCGCAAGCGGGCATCGGTGGTGAAGCGCGCGATGATCGACGCGGGCTATTTGACCCCGGCCGAGGCGCGGGCCATCGGCCCGGCGCAGTTCCGCCTGACGCGCGAGCGCGACCTGCCGCGCTATGCCCATTTCACCAACTGGATCCGCAAGGAAGCGCAGAAGCAGGGCTATGACGCCGATGCGCGCATCATTCCCACCACGCTGGATGTCGATGTCCAGCGCGCGGCAGAGGCCGCGGTGAAGTCGGTGAACGTCGGCAAGGCCGAGGTCGCCATCGTCGCCATGCGGCCCGACGGGGCGGTGCTGGCGATGGTGGGGTCCAAGGACTACAACGAGAACCAGTTCAATCACGCGCTGGCGGGGCGGCAGCCGGGTTCGACCTTCAAGATCTTCGTGTGGCTGGCCGCGCTGGAATCCGGCATGACGCCCGATACGATGGTCGCCGACACGCCGCTGACGGGCGGGCCGCGCAATTCGGGCGGCAAGTACGAAGGCAATATCACGCTGGAGCGCGCCTTTACGAAGTCGAGCAATGTCGCCGCGACGCGCCTCTACGAAGGTGTCGGCGGCGAGGCGGTGGTCGACCTGGCCAGGCGCTTTGGCATATCGGCCGCGATGGATCCCAACGATACCTCGATCCCGCTGGGCACGGCGGATGTCTCGCTGCTGGAACTGACCGCGGCCTATGCAGGCGTGGCGCGGGGCGAGTATCCGGTGGTGCCCTATGCGGTGATCGACGCCGACGGGCAGTGGATCGACCATTCGGGCAAGTACACGCTGGACCCGCGCGTGCGCCGCCAGATGGCCGACATGCTGCGCGAGACGATCAACGACGGCACGGGCCGGGCGGCGAAGCTGGGGATCCCGAACTTCGGCAAGACCGGCACCAGCCAGCAGAACCGCAACGCGGTGTTCGTCGGCTGGGCCGGCGGGATCGTCGCGGGCGTATGGGTCTATGCCGAGGCGGACGACAAGGACCGCACCGGCCTGTCGGGCGGCGACGCCCCGGCACGCATCTGGAAAGCCTTCATGCAGCGCGCGGTGCCGGGGGCCTAGGCCGCGCTAGCTGTTCGGCTGGACCAGGAATTTCTGCCCGGTTTTCCGCGCGTTATAGGTCAGTACCGAATCCTTTTGCAGAATCTGGTCCAGCGTGATCCGGTCGCTGTAATGGCTGGCGAAAGTGGTGGTCAGCTCGCCCAGCACCCGTTTCTGCATGCGGCTGCGCACATCGTTCCCGGCCTTTTGCAGGAAGGGGAACAGCAGCCAGCCGCTGACATCCCAGGTAAAGCCAAAGCCGCGCGACAGCTTGGTCGGACCGGTGTCGAGCGAGCCGTAGATATAGACCTTCTTGTCCGCGCTCGATCCATAGCGGCTGAATTCCGCGCCCCGGGTCGCCTGCGCTTCCATCGCGGTCAGCATGTCGCTGGCCATGGTGCCGCCGCCGATAGGATCGAAGCCCACCATCGCGCCGGTTTCCTCCACCGCATCGGCCAGCCGCTTGATGAAGCCGTCCTCGCTCATGTCGATCACATGGGTCGCGCCCAGGTCCTTCAGCAGCTTCACCTGGTCCGCGCTGCGCACGATATTGACCAGCGGAATGCCATCGGCGAGGCATATGCGGACCAGCATCTGGCCAAGATTTGACGCGGCGGCGGCATGGACGATGCCGGTATAGCCGTCCGCCTTCATCGTCTCGGTAAAGCCCAGCGCGGTCATCGGGTTTACATAGCTGGAGGCGGCTTGTTCGGCCGTGATGTCGTCGCCGACCGCGAAGGCCATGGATGCGTCGCATGCCGCATAGGTGGCATAGGCCGCGCCCGGAACGCAGGCGACGCGCTTGCCCATCAGCGCCTGCGCCGCCGGATCGTCGCCTGCCGCGACGACGGTCCCCGCGCCCTCGTTACCGGCGGGCATGGCCTTGCCGTGGCGGGCGGACATGGCGCGGGTGACCCTTTCGGGCATTTGCGCGACCAGCCTGCCGTCCGAATATTCGGCATTCTCGACATCGGCGGCGGCGAACAGCAGGCCCAGGTCGGACGGGTTGATCGGCGCGGCTTCCATGCGGACCAGCACGTTGCGTCCGGTGGGCGCGTCCCAGCTTCGTTCGACAAGCTTCAGGGTCAGCGTGCCATCGGCATCCAGCTGCGTCGTCAATTGCCTGCCGTCGAAACTCATCGCTTGCTCTCCATGAGTATCGGTCGTCGTAACTGGCTTCCATGAAATATAGGCCCTGCGGCGGGGCGTTGTAACCCAGCGCGGCGCGGTCCTTGGCGGCCAGCGCATCGGCCATGTCCTGCTCGCTCCACCGCCCCATGCCGACCAGCGCGAGGCAGCCGACCATGGACCGGACCTGGTGGTGCAGGAAACTGCGCGCTGCCGCACGGATCGCGATTTCGGGTCCCCACGGGCCATCGCTTGCCTCTACGTCCAGCCGGTCGAGCGTCTTCACCGGGCTGGCCGACTGGCAATGGGCGGAGCGGAAGGTGGTGAAATCGTGCAGCCCGACGAGGTGCTGCGCCGCCCGGTGCATGGCGGCGGGGTCCAAGTCCTGCGGCACCTGCCACGCGCGGTTCCTCATCAGGGCCAGCGGCGCGCGGCGATTGACGATCCGATAGAGGTACCGCCGTCCGGTGCAGGAAAAGCGCGCGTGCCAGTCCTCGTCCACTTGCTCGCAAGCGGTGACCGCAACCGGATCGGGGCGGAGCTTGGCGTTCACCCCCTCCATCAGGCGGAAGGGGGCGATGTCCTTGGCGATGTCGATATGTGCGCGCATCGCCACCGCGTGGACGCCCGTGTCGGTGCGGCCTGCCGCGTGCATGCGCACGTCCTCGCCGGTGATGGCCTGCGCCGCTTCCTCCACCGCCTGCTGGACCGAGGGGCCGTCCGCCTGCCGCTGCAGCCCGAAAAAGGCCGAGCCGTCATATTCCAGGGTAAGCGCGAATCTCGTCATCGGGGGCGTGTCACCGGATCTCGGTGCCTGAGGGGATCGGCTTGCCGCGCAGCATGGCGGCGGTCTCCATCGCGGGCTTGCCGGCGCGCTGCACGATGGTGGGTCGCAGCGCGCCGAAGCCGCAAGCGATGGTGAGGTCGTCGTCCAGCGTCGTGCCCGCGACGCCTTCGCGGCCAATCACCTCGGCGGCAAGGACGCGGATGCGCTCGCCCTCGAACTCGAAGAACGCGCCGGGGCGGGGGGCGAAGGCGCGGACCTGCCGTTCCAGCAGCGCCGCGCCGTGGGTGAAGTCCAGCTTCGCCTCTGCCTTGTCGATCTTGGCGGCATGGGTCGAACCGAACGGCGGCTGCGGCTGTGCGCGGCGGCGGGGTAGGTCTTCCAGCACCTCGACCATCAGCTCTGCGCCCAGGGCGGACAGCTCGTCGGTCAGATCGCCCGCAGTCTTGTCGTCGATGCGCGTGGTGCGGGTCAGGATCATCGGCCCGGTGTCGAGGCCCTTTTCCATCTGCATGATCGTCACGCCCGTCGTCGGGTCGCCCGCCAGGATCGCGCGCTGGATCGGCGCCGCCCCGCGCCAGCGCGGCAGGATCGAGGCATGGACGTTGAGGCAGCCATGTTCCGGCGCCTCCAGCACGGCGACCGGCAGCAGCAAGCCATAGGCGGCGACCACTGCCACGTCGGCGTCCAGCGCGGCAAAGGCGTCCTTTTCCTCCTGCGGTTTCAGGGATACCGGCGTGCGCACCTCGATCCCGTGCGCTTCGGCCGCGCGGTGGACGGGCGATGGCTGAAGCTTCTTGCCCCGGCCCGCCGGACGCGGCGGCTGGGAATAGGCGCAGATCACCTCGTGCCCGGCGGCGATCACCGCTTCCAGCACCGGCACGGCGAAGTCGGGCGTTCCCATGAAAATGATGCGCATCAGGTTCGGACTTTCCGGAAAGAGGCGCAGTCCCTATCTGCCCACCCATGGCATCGCAAGAGATCGAAGCACTCGCCGGCGCATTGGCGCGCCTTCCCGGGCTGGGCCCGCGTTCGGCGCGGCGCGCCGTGCTGTGGCTGGTGAAGCGGCGCGAAACCGATTTGCCGCGCCTGCTGGAGGCGTTGGCGACGGTGCAGGACCTGCTGGTCGAATGCGACATTTGCGGCAATGTCGATACGAAGAACCCGTGCGGCATCTGCTCCGACCCGCGCCGCGATGCGCGTTCGCTCTGCGTGGTGGAGGAAGTGTCGGACCTTTGGGCGCTGGACCGGTCGAAGCTGTTTCCGGGCCGCTATCACGTGCTGGGCGGCAGGCTGTCGGCGCTGGACGGCGTGGGGCCCGAGGACCTGGCCATTGGATCGCTGCTGGCGCGGATCGAGGGCAGGGACGAAGACGGCGGCGGCATCGACGAGGTGGTGCTGGCGATGAACGCCACGCTGGAGGGGCAGACCACCGCGCATTACATCGCCGAGCGGCTCGAGGGGCGGCCGGTTCGCCTGACCCAGCTGGCCCACGGCCTGCCGGTCGGAGGCGAGCTCGACTATCTCGACGAAGGCACGCTGGCGCAGGCGCTGCGCGCGCGCCGCCCGGTCGGCTGACAGGCGCGATTTGCGAGAATCGTTGCCGGAATCGCCATCAGTCCCTAAATAGGGTCGATGGCTATCCGTGAAATTCTTGAAGTGCCGAACCCGCTGCTGAAGCGCGTGTCGGACCCGGTCGAAACCTTCGACGACGAGCTGAAGCAGCTGGTCGAGGACATGTTCGAGACGATGTACGACGCCCCCGGCATCGGCCTTGCGGCGATCCAGGTCGGCGTGCCGCTGCGCGTGCTGGTCATCGATCTGCAGCCCGACGATCCGGATGCGGAGCCCGAGGCATGCAACCACGGCGGGCATGAACACACGCATCAGCCGACCAAGAAGGAACCGCGGATCTTCATCAATCCCGAAATCCTCGACCCGTCGGACGAGGTGAAGGCGTACCAGGAGGGTTGCCTCTCGGTCCCCGAGATCTATGCCGAGGTCGACCGCCCGGCCACCTGCCGCGTGCGCTGGCAGGACCTGGAAGGCACGACCCACGAAGAAGACATGGACGGGCTGATGGCCGTGTGCATCCAGCACGAGATGGACCATCTGAACGGCATCGTCTTCATCGACCATCTCTCGCGGCTGAAGCGCAACATGGCGATGAAGAAGCTGCAGAAGCTGCGCGCGGCGGCGTGATTCGCCTTTAGTCCCTCAAACGGCGGGCGG
>JAPYSD010000726.1 GCA_029936705.1 Croceicoccus sp.
GCTCAGGCCTGTACCAGGTGCCGCTGCCCAGCGGGCTTGGGCTGGAGGCATCGGGCGTGGTCGAGGCTTTCGGCGAGGGCGTCGACAATGTGCGGCCCGGTGACCGGGTGGCGGCCTTCAAGTCGGGGCTGGGCGCCTATGCAAGCGCGCGAATCGTCGATGCGAAATGGCTGGTTCCGCTGCCCGATGCGGTCGATTTCGAACAGGCCGCGGCCCTGATGCTCAAGGGCTGCACCGCCGAGGCGCTGATCGAACGCTGCGCCAGGGTCCAGCGCGGCGATGTCGTGCTGGTCCATGCCGGGGCGGGCGCGACGGGACAGATCATGGTCCGCTGGCTGACCCACATCGGCGCCAACGTGGTCGCCACCGCCAGCACGGACGACAAGCGGGACACCGCCAAGTCTGCAGGCGCCGCGCATGTCTGCGGTTACGCAGAGGACGAGGTTCTGGCCACCATCCGCGAGGCAAGCGGCGGAAAGGGCGCGGATGTCGTGCTTGACGGCGTGGGTGCCGACACGTGGGAAATTTCGTTGAAGGCGGCGAAATGCCGCGGCCTGATCGTCAGCTTCGGCAATGCGAGCGGCCCGGTGACCGGCGTCGGGCTGGGCACGCTGTCCGCGCATGGATCGCTGTTCGTGACCCGTCCGACGATGATGGACTATTACGCCGACCCGGAAGAATTCCGCGCCGGTACCAGCCGCCTGATGGAGCTGATCGCGGATGGCATCGTGCAGGCCGACATCGGCAAGCGCCTGCCGCTGAGCGAAGCGGCCGAGGCGCACCGCATGCTGGAAGCGCGCGAAACGGTCGGGGCGACGATCCTCAAGCCCTGACGAACGGCCCTGGCCGGGCGCGCCCAATAATTAGGCGCGCTCGGCCGAAGCCGCGGTTCTGCTCAATGTCCGGAAGGCCGCGATGGTGGGCGTAGGAAGGATTGAACTTCCGACCCCTGCGATGTCAACACAGTGCTCTACCACTGAGCTATACGCCCACTCTGTCGCGGTGTGCCTGCCGGTTCGTCCCGGAAGGCAGGCGCGTCCCCTAGCGATGGTTTTCGCGCGGTTCAAGCCCAAACGTCGGGCGGATCGAAAATTCCTGCGGGCCGCGCGGGAAACGCCTGTCAGCGTTCGAGCGTGGCGACCTTGTCGTCGAACAGCCGCTCGACCTCAAGCACCAGGTCGCGCAGGTGAAACGGCTTGGACAGCACGCGCGCCTGCGGCGCTTCGCGGCTGGCCTTCATCGTGACCGCGGCGAAACCGGTGATGAACATCACCTTCGTCGAAGGCGAGATCTTGGCGCAGCGCTGCGCCAGTTCGCTGCCGTCCATCTCGGGCATGACGATATCGGACAGCAGCAGGTC
>JAPYSD010000200.1 GCA_029936705.1 Croceicoccus sp.
TCATCGCCATCAACAAGGACGAGGACGCACCCATCTTCCAGGTCGCCGACATCGGGCTGGTTGCTGATTTGTATAAAGCGGTGCCGGAGCTGATCGAGAAAGTTTGAATCGCGTTCAGAGACTTGTTGGAGTTAAGTGTGAAGCAAGCAGACGTCATCATCGTGGGCGCAGGTCATGGCGGAGCCGCCGCCGCTCTCGCTCTTAGGCAGGCCGGTTTTGAGGGTTCGATCGCCATGATCGGCCGCGAGAAGGAGCCCCCTTACGAACGTCCGCCCTTGTCCAAGGAATATCTGGCGCGCGAGAAGGAGTTCGAGCGGCTCTATATCCGTCCGCCGCAGTTCTGGGGCGAGAAGGACATCGATCTGATCCTGGGCACCAGCGTGAGCGAGATCGACGCCCACGCCAAGACCGTGAAGCTGAGCAATGGCGAGGACATGGGCTATTCCCATTTGATCTGGGCAGCGGGCGGCGACGCGCGGCGGCTGTCCTGTTCGGGCGCGGAGCTGGCGGGTGTTCACTCGGTGCGAACCCGCGCAGATGTGGACCGGATGATGGCGGAGATCGACGCGGGCGCGAAGCGCTGCGTGGTGATCGGCGGCGGCTATATTGGGCTGGAAGCGGCAGCCGTGCTGCGCAAGCTGGAAATCGAGGTCGTGCTGGTCGAAATGCTCGACCGCGTGCTGGCGCGCGTTGCGGGTGAGTCTTTGTCGCGCTTCTACGAAAAGGAGCACCGCGACCACGGCGTGAACATCATGCTGGAAACCGGCGTCGACTGCATTCTGGGCGACGGCGAGAAAGTCACCGGTGTCCGCCTGTCCGACGGCAGCGAGATCGAGGCCGACATGGTGATCGTGGGCATCGGCATCGTGCCCTGCATCGGCCCGCTGATCGTGGCGGGCGCGACCGGCGCGAATGGCGTGGACGTCGACGAATATTGCCGCACCTCGCTGGACGATGTCTATGCCATTGGCGACTGCGCGGCCCATGCCAATGATTATGCCGATGGCGCGGTGATCCGGCTGGAATCGGTGCAGAACGCGAACGACATGGCCAAGACAGCGGCCATGGCAATCTGCGGCGACAAGCAGCCCTACAAGGCAACGCCCTGGTTCTGGTCGAACCAGTATGATCTGAAGCTGCAGACGGTGGGGCTTTCGATGGGCTTCGACCAGATCGTCGTGCGCGGCGAGCCCGAGAGCCGCAGCTTTTCCATCGTCTATCTGCGCGACGGCAAGGTCGTGGCGCTCGACTGCGTGAACAAGGTCAAGGATTACGTGCAGGGCAAGAAGCTGGTCGAACGCCATGCGGTGATCGATCCCACGCTACTGGGCGACAATGATGTGGCGCTCAAGGAAATGGGCGAGGGCGCCGCACAGGGCGGCGTTAGAGCAGTGTAGTGAGCCAGCCTCCAATCAGTTGAGGTCGAACCAGTCGTTCAGATCGGCCCAGTGGCTGCGTCGCGAACCGGCGAAATTCTGGCAGTGCGCCGCATTGTCCACGATTTGCAGGTCGGTTGAAGCCGCTGTCTTGAAATAGGCGGTCTCTCGCGAGGGATCGGGGCTGGTGTCGATCGCGCTTTGTACCACGAGCACAGGTACGGTAATCGCCGCAGCCTCTTCGTGTACGACGCCAGGCGTAAGCGCGGCGCGGCCCAGCGTTGCGGGTGTGGAAGAAGCGTGCGCTTCATCCGCCTCCACCAGCGCATGCGGTACATCCGGCCAGTAAAACAGCTTGCGCATGGGTTCACGCGGCGTGGCGAGGTAGCCGCTGGGAATAAGGCCAGCACGAAGCTTTCCCGTGTCGGTATCGCCCAGCACCATCGGTTCATTGGCCCAGCCCAGAACGGCAACCCGGTCGAAAACGGGATGCATGGCGGCCTGCGATATGATCATCATGCCGCCCATCGAATGGCCCATGCCAGTTACGCTGATGTCTGGCCCCAGCTCATCCACGACCAAGGCCAGCGCAGCGGCATGGGCATTCGCGATAATCGCGCGGCTCAGCTTGCTTTCGGGTTCCGGTTTCGTGCTGTCACCCATGCCCAGCATATCGATGGCCAGCACAGCCTTGCCGCGATCGGTGAACCAGCGCGCGAAGCTATAGCTTTCGTCGGCGAACGGCGGGTTCCAGTAGATCCGCGAATAGCCTCCGCCATGAATGGCGAAAATCAGGTGCTTGCCGCTTTTGGCCCAGTTGTCGGGCAGATGCAGGCTGGCCGCGATCTCTGTCTTCTCGCCAATCGCCGCCGCGCTGGAAACGTCCAGCATCATGTCCTTCGATTTCATCGCAGACCCTCCTTGTCGGTGATCTTCGCCGCACGGTTCATAGAAGCACCTGCCGTGAGAGAGGTTCAATCTCATATCGAACCGAGAGACTTGACGAGAAAACGGAAGAGAGGTGTTGGGCATGAGTGCAGACGGTCTGTCGTGGGAAAAGCTAGTCGATGAATTGCGACCGCTGGGCGATGCGATGCGGACGCGCGTGCCGGAACGGCTGCGCAGCGATCCGCAAACCATGGCGGAATCGATGCGCCTGTTGCTGGCGGGCCTTGCGCGGGCGAGTTCAGATGCGCTTGTCGGTGATCGCCGCCATCCGATATTCGTGCCCGAACTGAACATTGCGCAGAACATCTTCCAGCCCAATGCCGACACGATCTACAAATCGGCGATCATCGAGAAGGGCG
Organism: Croceicoccus sp.; assembly: GCA_029936705.1. Classification (GTDB taxonomy): domain Bacteria; phylum Pseudomonadota; class Alphaproteobacteria; order Sphingomonadales; family Sphingomonadaceae; genus Croceicoccus. Next base: position 2,684 of record JAPYSD010000200.1, read on the forward strand.
GCAGCTATCTGTTGCGGGGCGATCGCGGTACGGTGCGAATGATCATCCTTGCCCAGATGGGCCCCGACACGCTGCGGACCGGTCAGCACAGCCCGCTGTTGGGGCAGACCGATTTCGACGATCTGACCGTCGGCGAAGACGGATCGTTCGAACTTGTCATCTCGCCGGAGCGTCCTGCCGGTTACACTGGGAACTGGGCCGCGCTGGACCCGCAATGCGAAAAGATCATGGTGCGTATCGTGTCATGCGACTGGGGCGCTGAGCGAGAGCCCCGGTTCGGAATTGCGCGGCTTGACGTCGATGATGCCAAGGGCCGCCCAAGCGCTGACGACTTGCACGCCGCTTTCGATGAAATGCCCTTCATCACCCGCGTCTGTGCATTGGCTTTCCCAATCCATGTCGAGGAATTGCGTAACGAGGGATATCTCAACAAGCTCAAGATTTTCGATGTCTCGCAAATGTCCGGACTCAAGGGGCAATTCTATTACGAGGGCGCCTATGAGCTGGCCGACGACGAGGCACTCATTAGCGAAGTTCGTGTCCCGCAAAGCTACCGCTATTGGTCGATCATCCTGACCAACGAACTGTACGAGACGACCGACTGGTACAACAATCAGGCAAGCCTGAACGACGTGCAGGGCGTGGTCGATCCCGATGGTGTGTTCCGCACGGTGATTTCTTCGCGGGATCCCGGCGTGCACAACTGGCTCGATACGTCGGGTTATCCCGCAGGGGCCATTCAGGGACGGTGGTTCGAGGCCAGCGAAAAGCCGATGCCTACCATAAGAAAGGTCAAGATAGACGATGTCCTGTCGCATCTGCCCGAAGCAACAAGGCGCGTGAGTCCGCAGGAACGCAGCGAAGCATTGCGCGACCGCCGACTCGCAGCGCAGATGCGCATCATCTGGTGATTCCAGAGAATTGACGGAGAATGACAATGGCTTCCGCCCCGACTCGTGAAATCCCGGCGCATGTTCCTGCCGACAAGGTGGTCACGCTCGACTTCTTCAAGCGTGAGAATGTCGATGTTTGCCCGCAGGAAGTCATGCTGCCCGAGATCCAGCGGACGCTTCCGCCTGTCACCTGGTGTACGAATATCTTCCCCGGCGATCAGGGCGGATGGCTGCTGACAAAGGTGGAGGACATGCACGAAGTCCTTCGCGACGCGGACAATTATACCAAGAATGGCATGGGCAAGTTCGCCCAGTCGATCGGCGAAGACTGGCTGGTCATCCCCACGGAGACCGACCCGCCCGAGCATGGTGAGTATCGCAAGGCGTTGAACCCGTTCTTTGCGCCCCAGAAGATCGCACGGATGCGCGACGAACTTCACGAGCGTGCGGTCGCCTTGATCGACAATTTCAAGGACAATGGACATTGCGAATTCGTCAAGGAGTTCTCGGCGAAATTCCCCATTTTCATCGTCCTCGACCTGCTTGGTTTGCCGCAGGACAGAATGCCCGAATTCCTGGAGTGGGAGAAAAACATCTTCCATACCAACGACTTCGAACTGCGGACACGCGCGGTCCAGAAGGTCGTCGATTATTTGAACGAGGTGATTGCCGAGCGTCGGGCCAACCCGGGTGATGACTACATCAGCGGCATTTTCGATTATGAGATCAATGGCCGCAAATGGAACGACAAGGAAGTTTTCGGCCACTGCTTCAACCTTTTCATCGGCGGGCTCGACACCGTGACGTCGCTGATGGGAAACATCTTCACCTTTCTGGCAAGATATCCCGATAAGCAGCAGGAATTACGTGATAATCCCAAACAGATCGTTCTGGCGGTCGAGGAATTCCTGCGCGCATTCGCCCCGGTCAGCGTGTTTCGTATCGCAGCCAAGGAGGTCGAAATCCGGGGGCAGAAAATCATGCCCGGCGATTACGTGGGTATCTCGACCGCGGTCGCCGGGTATGATCCGGAATATTACGAGAATCCGCAGGAAGTGCGGTTCGACCGCAAGGCGCCGCATATCTCGCTGGGTTTCGGCATCCACAAATGCCTCGGCATGCATCTTGCCCGCATGGAGTTGCAGACCGCGCTTGAACACTGGTTGAAACTGGTGCCGCCCTTCCGCGTCGCTGATGGGTTCGACATCAAATATCATGCCGGCAACATCACCCATGTGCCGAAACTGGAACTGGTCTGGGAGGTCTAGTCAGACTTTGGACGCGGGCTGAATCCTCATTCCCCATGCATGTCTACATGGAACCGCGACAGGCGAAGCGAAGCGATCTTCCATTCGCCGTCCACCCGCCGGTAGACTTCGTGGTACTGGCCATAACCGGTAATCGATTGCACGCCTTCGATAGGCGACTGGCCCGGCTGCCAGACGACCCGGTCCTGCATTGCCCATTTCACATGGGCGGTGTCCCCGCCGGCTAGGTCGATCTCCGGCGAATGAACCTGGTGGCTGGTGGCGGCGTGATCGACGGCAAAGCGGACTTGCGCAACGATGGCATCCACACCGAACACGGGGTCCCGCCCGGTGTCCTCGTGAACGTCCATCATCGCGTCGGCTGTGAACAGCGCCGCAAATGCCGGCCAGTCCTTGGTATCGAGAAAGCGGCAATAGCGCGCTTTCACATTCTTGATCGCTTCAAAAGCGACAAGCCGAGCCAAGGGTTCTGATATGGTGTCCATGAAAATCTCCCAATGCTGCACCCTGTCACCGGATTGAATACGGTCTGCCTGCCTTTGGAGAGGTTTTCCCCCAACATTGTCAGTGAAAGCTTGGCGCAAATTTTTGATTGGAGAGTGAAATGACGGAACCCGGTGCGCAGGCCCTTTTCGACAAGTTCGGAACCTATATCCTCCCCGGACGGGTCGACGATCCGCGTCGCGGAATAGAGGAAGCGCAAGAGGCTGAGCGGATTGGCCTTGGCGCGATCTGGATTTCCGAACGCTTCGCTCTGAAGGAACCGGCCGTCCTAGCGGGCGCTGTGGCGGAAGCGACCAACAAGATCCGGATCAACGGCACATTCTATGCCACGATGCGGCATCCGCTGGTCACAGCCAGCATCGCCAACATGATGCAGGCGATGAGCGACGACCGCTTTGGCATCATGTTCGCCCGGGCCGTGCCGGCCTATATGAAGATGATGGGCACGCCCGCGATTACGATGGAGCGGCTTGCCGATTATATCTCCATCTATCGCCGCTTGTGGGATGGCGAGACGGTTTCCTACGAAGGGATCCTCGGCAAATTCCCCACGCTCAAGCTTACGGATCTGCATGAAGGGCGAAAGCCGCCGATCATCTTTACCGCGATGGGCCCGAAAAGCCTTGCCTTTGCGGGTGAGCATTGCGACGGCGTGCTGCTGCATCCGTTCGTTTCGCCGACCGGTGTGGCGAACAGCACAAAGATCGTGCGCGATGCCGCCGAAAAGGCAGGCCGCGATCCCATGTCCGTGCGCATCTACCACAATATCATCGTGGCCCCCGACCTGCCGAAGGACGAGGAGGACGCCGTGGTCCGCGGTCGCGCCATCACCTATTTCGAATTGCCCGGATTCGGCGATCTGATCGTCGAGATCAACGAATGGGACAAGGCGGTGCTCGACAAGGTGCGTGCCCATCCCAAGATCGCATCCCTGAACGGAAAGCCGGCCGATCAGGCCTATACACGGGAGGAACTGGTCGATGTGGGCCAATTGTTGCCTCAGCAATGGATCGACGAGGGCGCCGCCGTCGGCACCGCGTCGCGCTGTGCCGACCAGTTGATGCAATATCTGGCTGCCGGGGCCGACGAGATCCTTTTGCATGGCGCTGCGCCGAAAGACATGGGGCCCCTGACCAGTGAGCTGAAGCGCGCTCTTGGCGGGAAAGGCCTTTGATGACGCCGTCGCAAGTTCGGGAACGGTTGCGTGACTGGCTTGAGGCCAATGTCGATGGCTGGCGCAACGTGCGGATCGAACCGCTGGAAGTAACCACCGGATCGGGTTTTTCCGCCCAGATCTTCTTTGTCGATGTCGAATACACCAGCCCGAATGGGCCGCAATCGAAGACTCTGGTGGTTCGCCGTCAGCCCCAAGATCACGAGGTTGTGTTCGGCTCCAG
>JAPYSD010000727.1 GCA_029936705.1 Croceicoccus sp.
GACCAGCGCGGCGATCATGATGCTGATGGAAGAAGGCAAGCTTCTGCTGAACGATCCGGTCAGCAAGTTCCTGCCCGAGTGGAAGGAGACGACCGTCGCGGTTCCGCGCGATGGCGGCGGCTATGACGTGGTGCCGGCGAAGCGCGCGATCACGATCCGCGATCTGCTGACGCACACGGCGGGCATCTCCTATGGCTATGGTCCGGGCGAGGACCGCTGGCGCGAGGCGGGGATCACCGACTGGTATTTCGCCGACCGGGACGAGCCTGTCTCCGCGGTCGTCGCGCGCATGCCCGCGCTGCCGATGCAGGCGCAGCCGGGCGAGCATTTCGTCTATGGCTACAACACCGACATACTGGGCGTGGTGGTCGAGAAGATCAGCGGGCAGACCTTGGACGCGTTTCTGCGCGAACGGCTGATCGAGCCGCTGGGCATGACCGACACCTCGTTCTACCTGCCGCCCGCCAAGGCGGACCGGCTGGCGGTGGTCTATGCAGACGAGGATGAGGGCATCAGCCGCGCGCCCGATGCCGCCGACGCGGACCGGCGCCCCTATGGGCAGGGGCATTATCTGAACGGCCCGCGCGTCGCGTTCTCGGGCGGGGCGGGGCTGTTGTCGACGGCGGCGGATTACAGCCGTTTTCTGGAAATGATGCGCCGGGGCGGCGAGCTGAACGGCCGCCGCTACCTCAGCCCCAAGACGGTGGAGCTGATGACGGTAAACCATCTGCCCGACGCGGTTGATTATACTCCCGGCATGGGCTTTGGCCTCGGCTTCGCGATCCGCGAGGATCTGGGCCTTGCAGGCGAACCGGGATCGGAGGGTGAGTTCGAGTGGGGCGGCGCCTATCACAGCACCTATTGGGTCGACCCCAAGGAGCGGATGACCGTGTCATACATGGTCCAGCTCATTCCCTCGGGCGACAATGATCTGCAGGGCAAGCTGCGCGCGCTGGTCTATCAGGCGATGGAATAGGCGCGCAGCCTGCGCCGAACCGGTCAGGCGTCGTTGGGTTCGGCCATCTTGCGATGCATCTGGGCCAGCACGGTGTCGGGGATGATCCCGGCGAACGTGTCCTGCACCTTGTTCATGAAGCCGGCGACCGTGTGGTCGTCGCCTTCCAGGATCGCCTTGTAGCCTGCGCGCGCGACCATCGCCGGATCGTCCTTGTCAGCTTTGCCGACGTCGGTGTCTTCCATCCCGGCACGCTTGAAGAACTGCGTGTCGGTCGGCCCCGGCATCAGGCAGCTGATGACGACATCGGTCTCCTTCAGCTCATTCCGTAGGCCGAAGCAGAAATAGTCGATGTAGCTCTTGGTGCTGTTGTAGACGAGCTGGAACGAGCCCGGAATATGCCC
>JAPYSD010000728.1 GCA_029936705.1 Croceicoccus sp.
GGCGGCGCCGAATACCGCAGGCAACAAAAAAGCCGCCCAACCGAACCGGTTGGGCAGCTTTTCCATCGCTGCGACGAAGCGATCATGGTCTGCCGCGAGGCGAGACAACATGCTCAGATATGAGAAACCCCGCAGCGGGACAGCCCGCCACGGGGTTTCACATGGTCAGCGGCCAGGAAGTGCCGCCCTGACGAAACCTCTATCGCTTAAGCGCGCCCCGGTGTTTGCGGAAAGGGATTTTCCGAAAGAACCGAAGCGGCGAGAAATTCAGCGATAATGCCTCGTGGTGGACTTCACCGACCTCTCTGCTGGACCATGAGACATCGGATCACCTCCTTTCGCGCCGGGGCCAAGACTGCCGCGCATCCGCAAGCCCCAGGTGCCTTGCGTGCGGCGGGGCGGGGCGGGTTCAGGGCCTTGCTGGCGCCGTTGGCCTCAGTTGCAACCCGTCGCCCCGTCCTTGATTCGCAAGGTGCTTTTTTTGCCCTTCGACGACAAGACTTGAATCGCTTTTATTCACTGTCAGGATGGGCGGGTTGTCGTAAATTTTGCCGAGCGCCCGGAAACTCGGGCGGGAAGGCTCAGCGGCAGTCCTGCGCGACCCGCGCCACTTCACCCCAGCTTGGCATTACCAACAGGGGCAGTCCGGACACTTCCACCGCGAAATGCCCGCGCGAGAATACGATCGCGTCGACCAGCGAATCGCCCGGCGACAGGCTGGCGACCAACTGCGGCATCACGCCCGTCTGGACCGCTGCCGGAACCGTGCGCGTGGCCGAAGTGGTGGCGATGGTCATCCCGGTGTCTGCGGCGCTTGCGGGACTGCCAGCGCGCCACAGGCGGATCTGACGGCTACCCTTCTCGCACGCCATGGTGAACTGCGCGCCCGATTCGGTCGTTCCGAACAAGGCGCGCGTGACATTGCCATCAGCGCGATAGGTCCACGTCCCCGGCGTGACCGGCACATCGGACCAGTTCGCGATCGAGTGCTGCGGCGTCACGGGGGCGGGCGTGGTCGTCGGCGCCGGAGTGGGTGCCGGCGCGGGCGCGGGCGCCGGGGCGGGGCGAGTCGGCGCACAGGCCGCCGCCAGGACCACTCCGCTGGCTGCGATCATCGTGCCCGTGATCGCCCAGCAGCGCCGCATGGCACGGCCAGCGAGCGTTTGCCGCCGGGCGTTCGAAAGATGGGGGACAGGGGCTTGGGAAGAATTGCGGGTTGGCGTCATGCGACGCTTATGCGAAGCCTTGTCCGCTTGCTCAAGCGCCAATCGGCCAGAGCGCCCTTTCCTGCCGGTCGAACATGCCAGAATCCCCTGAAAACAAGCCTTCCGCCGCCGCGAACCGCAAGCCGGGCAAGAT
>JAPYSD010000729.1 GCA_029936705.1 Croceicoccus sp.
GCAAGGTCTATATCGCGACGCAGGACGGCCGCCTGATCGCCATCGACGCCCGGACCGGCCAGCCGGTCTGGTCGAAACGCACCTTTGCCGAGGACGAGCCGCGCTTCATCTCGGGCCCGCCGCGCGTGTTCAACGGCAAGGTCATCATCGGCCACGGCGGCGCCGACAGCGGCCCGATCCGCGGCTATGTCACCACCTATGACGCCGAGACGGGCGAGCAATTGTGGCGCTTTGACACCGTTCCGGGCAATCCCGCCGACGGGTTCGAGAGCGAGGCCATGAAAATGGCGGCCGAGACCTGGTCGGGCGAATGGTGGAAATACGGCGGCGGCGGCAATGTCTGGAACGCCATGACCTATGACGCCGAACAGGACCTGATCCTGCTGGGCACCGGCAACGGCGCGCCGTGGAACCGAAAGATCCGCAGCGAGGGCAAGGGCGACAACCTCTTCCTCTGCTCCATCGTGGCGCTGGACGCGACCACCGGCGAATATCGCTGGCACTACCAGGTGAATCCGGGCGAAAGCTGGGACTTCAACGCCAGCATGGACATGGAGCTGGCCGACCTCACCATCGACGGCAAGCCGCGCAAGGTGGTGATGACCGCGCCCAAGAACGGCTTCTACTACGTCATCGACCGCACCAACGGTAAGCTGATCAGCGCCGAACCCTTCGTCACGGTCACCTGGGCCAAGGGCATCGACAAGGAAACCGGCCGCCCGATCGAGATCGACAACGTGCGGTACGAGGACGGACCCGTCACCTTCCAGCCCACCCCCGTCGGCGCGCACAGCTGGCTGCCCATGGCGTACAGCCCGCAGAGCGGCCTGACCTATATCCCGACCCTCGACCTGGAAGTCACCTACGACGACACGGGGGTCACGAAGGAGAACTTCGAGTGGGCGGGCCACATGGGGCTGACCAGCGGCGTCGGCTATGCGGTCTCCATCCCCGAGGGGGCGGAGAACACCGGCTATCTCACCGCCTATGATCCCGTCAGGCAAAAGGTCGCGTGGCGCGTGCCTATGGACGTGCCCTTCAGCGGCGGCGCGATGGCGACCGCGGGCGGGCTGGTGTTCCAGGGCCGCGTGAACGACGATTTCACCGCCTATGACGCGAAAAGCGGCAAGGTGCTGTGGACCTTCGACGCGAAAGCCCCCGTCATCGCCCCGCCGATCACCTATACGGTGGACGGCGAACAATATGTCACCGTGATCGCGGGCATGGGCACCAGCCCCGGCCTGTTCGGCCCGATGACCGCCAAGTTCGGCATCGACTACCGCACGCAGGCGCGCCGCGTGCTGACCTTCAAGCTGGGTGCCGCGGGCACGCTGCCCGCCAAGGTTCCGTACAAGGC
>JAPYSD010000730.1 GCA_029936705.1 Croceicoccus sp.
CGCTTATTCGGGGGCCCATTCCGCTGCCGACGCGTATCGAGAAGTTCACCGTGAACCGCGGTCCGCACATCGACAAGAAGTCGCGGGAGCAGTTCGAGGTTCGTACCTACAAGCGGCTGCTCGACATCGTGCAGCCCAACGCCCAGACGGTCGATGCTCTGATGAAGCTCGATCTCGCTGCCGGCGTGAACGTCGAGATCAAGCTGGCCTGATAGGCCGGCGGTCTCGCGGGAAGCCGTAGCTAGGCTTCTGCAAGACAAAGGGATACCGCCGGGGCGTCACTCCTGCAGTGACATCATGCTCCGGGCCGCGTCCCCCGTCTCGCTTCCGTCCCTGGATGGAAGCACTCAGCCCGGACGGGGCGACGCTTACAAAATCGGGCTGAACCGGCCGTGGCGGCATATGCTTCCACGGCTCTTCACGCACCCGGGGATGGTCTCCGACGTGCCTCTGTCACCGGGCCTATGGCGATGGTCGCTATGCCCATGTTTAGGAGTTTTGATCATGCGCACTGGCGTGATCGCCAAGAAAGTCGGGATGACCCGCCTGTTCCAGGAGGACGGTCGGCACGTGCCTGTTACCGTTCTGGCGTTGGAAGATTGTCAGGTTGTCTCGCACCGCACGCTCGACCGCGACGGCTATGTTGCCGTGCAGCTGGGCGCCGGTGAGGCGAAGCAGAAGAACGTGGCCAAGCCGCAGCGCGAGCATTTCGCGAAGGCTGAAGTGTCGCTCAAGATGAAGGTCGCCGAATTCCGTCTTGAGGGTGAGGATGGTCTCCTCCCCGTTGGCGCATCGATCTCGGCCGAGCATTTCGTGGCGGGCCAGAAGGTGGACATCACTGGGCACACGCAGGGCAAGGGCTTTGCTGGCGCCATGAAGCGTTGGGGTTTCGGCGGTCTGCGTGCAACGCACGGCGTGTCGCTGTCGCACCGTTCGCATGGTTCGACCGGTAACCGCCAGGATCCGGGCAAGGTCTTCAAGAACAAGAAGATGGCCGGTCACATGGGCGATCGTCAGCGCACCCAGCAGAACCTGGAAGTCGTGCGCACGGACGCCGATCGCGGCTTGATCTTCGTCAAGGGTTCGGTGCCTGGCGCCAAGAACGCCTGGCTGCTGGTCTCTGACGCGGTGAAGCTTCCGCTTCCCGAGGGCGCGCCGTTCCCCGGCGCCGTGCTCGAGAAGAAGAGTTCGGCTCCCGAGCATGACGAAGCGCCGGCCGGCATGGTCGAGAGCGCTGCCGAGCACGAAGTGCACCAGCAGGTCGATGCCGAGCATCAGGCTGAGCTTCTGAAGGAGCAGCAGGCGGGTGCCGACGATTCGGTGACCGAAGCGAACAAGAACGACGCTGCCGAGGGC
>JAPYSD010000201.1 GCA_029936705.1 Croceicoccus sp.
CCCCCGGCCCTTTCCCCCCCGGCCCCCCTTAGGTTACAGTACAGGATATTTTGGGTGTTTTTTGTATTTTCCTTCGGGTTGTTTTCTTGCCTGTTTTTTAGCTCGGGCGCACACACGCCGCGTCGCCGCCGTCTGCGGCGGCGCGCCTGCCGTTGTCTCCCTTAGCGGCGTGACCGCACCGCACCCGTGCTGCCATGCGCGGGCGCTGCATTTCGCACGGCACATGCGTCAGGGGTAAACGCGTAAACCGCGCTTGTTCATGATGAATTTCAGGTTTCCGTAAACCCTCCGGGCAGCACATTTCCCCTGACGGCTTCGCCAGGGGGGCGGGGCCGCCGAACCGGGGGGAATCGAAATGAGTCAATTCGGTGCGTTCTTCATGGCCATCGGCCTTGCGCTGCTGCTGTTCCTGCCGACCTTCAGGAGCAGGCACCTGCGCGTCGCCTCCCAGATCGGCAGTGCCGCGGTGTTCGGGGCGGGCACCATCGGTTTCGTCATCGGCGTGATGACGCCGCCCGTCTAGCCGGGCGGCGCCACCGCAAGGCGATGCGGGCACACGGTCAGTAGGGGATGCCCCAGTAGCCGTAGATCTGCGCCGCATAGGCGCGGTCCCACGCGACATTGCGGTCGTCGGGCAGCGTCGGGCTGGCCTTCAGCGTGTCTTCCTCTGCCGACAGGACATAGCCGCCGAGATCGGTGTCATAGTCCAGCGCTTCCCACGGCACGGGGCGATGTTCCGCGCCCAGGCCCAGGAAGCCGCCAAAGCTCATCACCGCGTATTCGACGCGGCCGTTGCGCTTGCCGACCATGAAATTATGGATCCTGCCGATCTTTTCGCCATCGGGGCGGAACACGGCGGTGCCCTCGACGCGGTCGGAGGCGATGAGGTCCTTGCCCTCGTCGCGTTCCATTGCGTGTCCGGAATCCACCAGTTCGCGCACGGATCGGTTTTCGTTTCCGCTGCGGCTGGGGGCGGTGTCGTTGCGGTCTGCGGTATCAGACATGGTCGTTCTCCCGGTTGCAGGGTTAACCCTGTACTTATGAGAGTCGCGAGGGGGCGTCCGGTTCCGGGAAACGGGATGGCGTGAGAGCGAAATTCAGGCGGCGAGCGAGGCGTTGCCGCCTTCGTCCGGCGCGCCTTCCAGCACGCCGCTGAGCGCGGCGACGAACTGGTCGGTCGCGGCGTCCCAGCTGAAGGCGGCGCCATAGGCGGCGCAATCCGCGCGGCTGGCCAGCAGGGCATGCGCGATGGCGGTGTCGAGGTCGGCGTCCACCGCGCCGATCGAGCGGTGAAGCTGGCTGTCGCCGCCGCGGCCCCTGGGCCCGACGATGTCGATGGGCCCCTGCACCGGATAGCCCGCGACCGGCACGCCGCAGGCCAGCGCCTCGACCATGACCAGCCCGAAGGTGTCGGACCGGCTGGGAAAGACGAAGCAGTCGGCGGCGGCATAGGCGCTGGCGAGCGCCGGGCCCGCCAGCCTGCCGGTGAACACGGCGGCGGGGTACTTCACCTTGAGGCTGGCGAGCGCGGGGCCGTCGCCCACGACGATGCGCGTGCCGGGATGGCGCGAGCCGAGGAAGTCTTCGAGGTTCTTTTCAGGCGCGACCCGCCCGACATAGAGCAGCACCGGGCCGGGCAGCGACCGCAGCCGCGGATCGGGCGGGGCGCCGGCATTGAACAGCGTGCCGTCGATCCCGCGCGACCACGGCGCGACGGGGCCGATGCCGCGTGCGGTGAGTTCGGCGCGCAGCGTGGGCGTGGCGGCCAGCACCGCGCCCGAGCCTGCGTGAAAGCGCCGCATGATCGGCCAGAACCGCTCTGCCGAACAGCCGGTGCGGACGGCGGCATAGTCGGGAAAGCGCGTGTGGAACGCCGTGGTGAAGGGCATGCCGTGGCGGCGGCACCAGCGGCGCGCGGCCCAGCCGATCGGGCCCTCGGTCGCGATATGGACGAGATCGGGGCGACACGCTGCGATCCGGCGGGCGACGCCCGCGCCGGGTGCCATCGCCAGCCGGATTTCCGCATAGAACGGCATGGGCAGGTTCACGAACAGATCGGGCGTGACCAGTTCGACGACATGGCCGCGGGCGCGCAGCCGGGCGACGGTTTCATGCAGCGTACGGACGACGCCGTTGACTTGCGGGCTCCACGCATCGGTCGCCAGCAGGATGCGGCGCGGCATCGGCGGTTCGCCGGGTGTCGCGCCGGGCGGAAAGTCGGCCCCGGTCACGCCGCGGCGGGGGCGTTTGCGGGAATGGAGGCGGGTTCGGGCGCGGGTTCGGGTAGGGGCGCGGGTTCCCGCTCCGACCGGGCTTCGCGGGCGATCCGGTCGCGTTCGCGCACGTCGGCGGCGTGGTCGACGATGCGCATGGACCCGTCCGAGTCCTCGACCAGCGCGGTGCAGCTTTCGACCCAGTCGCCGTCGTTGTAATAGGTGATGTCGCCGATCTGGCGGATTTCCGCGCAGTGGATGTGGCCGCACACCACCCCGTCGACGCCGCGCTCGCGGGCGGCGTGGGCGACCGCTTCCTCGTAGTCGCAGACGAACTGGACGACGTTCTTCACCCGGTGCTTCAGATAGGCCGACAGCGACCAGTAGGGCAGCTTGAGCGCCCGGCGCACGCGGTTCAGCCAGATGTTCGATTTCAGCAGCAGCGCATACGCCTGGTCGCCGGCAAAGGCGAGCCAGCGGGCGTAGAGCACCACCCCGTCGAACGCGTCGCCGTGCACGACCATCAGGCGGCGCCCGTCGGCGGTGACGTGGATCGCCTCGTTCGCGATTTCCACGCCTCCGAAATGCATCCCGGCATAGCTGCGCAGCATCTCGTCATGGTTGCCCGCGACCAGGATGACGCGCGTGCCGCGATGCGCCATCTTCAGGATGCGGCGCACGACCTCGTTATGCGCGTCGGGCCAGTACCAGCCCTTTTTCAACCGCCAGCCGTCGACGATGTCGCCGACCAGGTACAGCGTCTCGCACTCCGTCCCGGACAGGAAATCCAGCAGCAGCTCGGCATTGCAGCCCGGCGTGCCCAGGTGGACGTCGGAGATATAGACGGTGCGATACTTGCGCTTGGGCCTGAAGCCGCGCGGTTCGGGCACGTCCAGCCAGTCGGGCAGCACGCCCGGCACGGCGATGGAACTGTCTGCACCAAGATGCGTGAAAATATTCTTCCGCATGTCAGGTCCCCTGATGTTTGCCCGCGTCATCCGCCCGGACCGGCGTCCGGCCTTGCGCCGCCCTGTCGTTTCCTCTCTATCCATGCCGTCATGCCCGGCCGTTGTTGCGGTTCGGCGACGTTGTGACAGCGCCGTGACGGCATTCGGGGTAAAGCTGTGGAAAAGCTGGGGGCATTGCGTGCACGGGCTGGGGAGACGGTGGTGAATTCCGTCCCGACGGTCCATTTATCGCAGCGACCATGCTGACCAGCCTGCAGATCCGCAATATCGTCTTGATAGAGGCGCTCGACCTCGATTTCCGTGCGGGGCTCGGCGTGCTGACGGGTGAGACTGGGGCGGGCAAGTCGATACTGCTCGATGCGCTGGGGCTGGTGCTGGGCAACCGGGCGGAAACGTCGCTGGTGCGTGCCGGCGAGGAGAAGGCCAGCGTGACCGCGACCTTCGAGTTCGCCGCGATGCCGCCGCTGCTGGCAGACGCGCTGGACGACGCGGGGGTCGAGATCGAGCCGGGCGAACCGCTTCTGCTGCGCCGCCAGGTCAAGGCGGATGGCGGGTCCAAGGCGTTCGTCAACGGCCAGCCGGTCGGTGTCGCGGTGCTGCGTTCGCTGGCGCCCGCGCTGGTCGAACTGCACGGCCAGCACGACGACCGGGGCCTGGTGAACCCGCGCGGCCACCGCGAACTGCTGACCCGCTATGCCGGCATGGACGAGGGCCGCGTGGCCGAGGCGTGGGCCGCCTGGCGCAAGGCCGAGGACGCGCTGGCCGAGGCGAAACGCGTCGCCGCCGATGCGCAGGCGGAAGAGGAACTGCTGACCGCCCATGTCGAGGAACTGGAAAAGCTGGCCCCGGTGGCGGGCGAGGAGGAGGAACTCGCGCTGGCCCGCGCCGACATGCAGAAGGGCGAGCGGCTGGCCGACGACCTGTCGGACCTGGGCCACGTGTTCGCGGGGTCCGACGGTCCGCTGGCGCAATTGCGCACCGCGGCGCGCAAGCTGGACCGCATCGCCGAGGATCACCCCGCGCTGGGCGAGGCGCTGGCCGCGCTGGACCGCGCGCTGATCGAGGGGGGCGAGGCGGAGGAAGCGCTGGGCCGCGCGAACGAGGCGCTGGCCTTCGACCCGCAGGTGCTGGACGATACCGAGCGGCGCCTGTTCGACCTGCGCGCCGCGGCCCGCAAGCACGACGTGGAGGTCGACGCGCTGCCCGCGAAGCTGGAGGCGATGCGCGAGGCGCTGGACGCGATCACCCATTCGGGCGAACGCATCGCCGGGCTGGAGCGCAAGGCCTTTGACGCGGGCGCGCATTACCATGCCGAGGCAGAGACCCTGTCCGCCGCGCGGGTCGAGGCGGCACGCAGGCTGGACAAGGCGGTCGCGGCAGAGCTGGCCCCGCTGAAGCTGGACGCCGCGAAGTTCCGCACCGCGGTCCAGCGCCTGCCCGAGGAACGCTGGGGCCCGCACGGCATGGACGGAGTGGAATTCCTGATCGCGACCAATCCGGGCGCGCCCTATGCACCGCTCGCCAAGATAGCGAGCGGGGGCGAGCTGTCGCGCTTCATCCTGGCGCTCAAGGTCGCGCTGGCCGAGGAAGGCGGCGCGGCGGTCATCATCTTCGACGAGATCGACCGCGGCGTCGGCGGCGCGGTGGCGAGCGCCATCGGCGACCGGCTGGCGCGGCTGGCGAGCGGTTCTTCGGGAGGCGGCGCGTCGGCAGGCGCGAACGGCGGCGCGGCGGGGCAATTGCTGGCGGTCACCCACAGCCCGCAGGTCGCGGCGCGCGGGGGCAGCCATTACATGATCGCGAAATCGAGCGAGGGCACGGTCACGCGTACCTCGGTCCGCATGCTGGACGCGGGCCAGCGGGTCGAGGAAATCGCCCGCATGCTGTCGGGCGCGGAAATCACGCCCGAGGCGCGGGCACAGGCCGAACGCCTGCTGGAAGGGGTATAGGCGGATGGACGAGCAGGCCCGCAGGACGCGGATCGAGCACGGCGGCTTCCTGATCTTCCTGGCCGCGATCACCGGGCTGCTGGTGTTCATCGGCTGGCCGTTCCTGACCCCACTGTTCTGGGCGATGCTGGCCGCGATCATGTTCCAGCCGCTGTATCGCCGGGTGCTGCGCAACATGGGCGGCAGGCGCAATCGTTCGGCGGCCCTGACGCTGCTGGTGATCACCGTCGCCGTCGTGATCCCCATGATGATCATCGGCGGCATGATCGTCGACCAGGCGACCGGCATCTACCTGGCGATCCAGGAAGAGCAGCTGGCGGCGAGCGAGTATTTCGTCTGGGCCTACGACTCGCTGCCCGCGCGCGTGCAGGCGATGGTCGACAATTCGGGATATGGCGATTTCGACGTGCTGCAGCAGCGCGCCTTGGAACTGCTGCAGCAGAGCGTGGGGATGATCGCCAGCAAGGCGCTGGCCATCGGCGGCGGCGTGCTGGGCTTTGCGCTGTCCTTTGCGGTGGGGCTGTATGCCGCGTTCTTCCTGCTGCGCGACGGCGAGGAACTGACCGAGGCGGTGCAGACCACCCTGCCGATGAAGCCCGAGATCGCCGCCAGCCTGATCGGCAGCTTCGTCGCGGTGACGCGCGCGACGATCAAGGGGTCGATCGTGGTCGGGCTGGTGCAGGGCGCGCTGGGCGCGATTACCTTCTGGATCGTGGGCCTGCCCGCGGCGCTGTTGTTCGGGCTGCTGATGGCGATCTTCTCGCTGCTGCCCGCGGTCGGCCCCGCGATCGTGTGGGTGCCCGCCGCGATCTACCTGCTGGCGACCGGCGCGATCTGGCAGGGGCTGGCGGTGATCGGGTCGGGCGTGCTGGTCATCGGCCTTGCCGACAATGCGCTGCGGCCGATCCTGGTGGGGCGCGACACGGGGCTGCCCGACTGGGTGATCCTGGTCACCACGCTGGGCGGGATCGCAGCGCTGGGCATCACGGGCATCGTGGTCGGCCCGGTGGTCGCCGGGCTATTCATCACCGGCTGGACGATCCTGCGCGAACAGCGCGGGGTGGCGGCGCCTTAATCCTCCACCTTGCGGACGGTCATCTTCACCGGCTCCGCCAGCATCTGGCCCTTCATCCAGCCTTCGCCCTTGTCGGGGTCGAGCGTGGCGTTCCAGATCGCCTCCACCACGTCCATGCCGTCGACCACGTGGCCGAACGCGGCATAGCCCGCGCGGCGGACGGGATCCTCGTTATCGGGGTCCGCGTCGAGGCCGGGCATGTCGGACAGCAGGATCGACCAGTCGCCGGTGGCGCTGCCCGGCTCCAGCATGGCCATCGAGATCGTGCCGCGCTTGTGCGTGATGCCGGTCCGATCGGTCGATTCGTGCGCGATCGGCGGCAGCACGCGGTCGGGATAGCCCTGCGCGCCGCCCTGGATCAGGCCGTTGGGCTGCTCGCCCCAGTCGAGCCGCATCGCGCGGTAGAATTCCGCCCCGTCGAACCGCTTTTCCTTCGCATAGCGCAGGAAATTGGCGGAGGTGATCGGCGCGCGCTCGGTCTCGAGCGCGTCGGTGATGGTGCCCAGCGCAG
>JAPYSD010000202.1 GCA_029936705.1 Croceicoccus sp.
CCGCCGCACCGTGGCCGAAGGCGCCTTTACCGCGCCGGTGCTCAAGGGGCTGGCCGACGAGATGGGGGTCGCCATGCCGATCACCGATGCAGTCTGCGGCCTGCTGGCCGGCGAGGTCAGCGTGACCGACATGGTGCGCGACATATTGGCGCGGCCGCTGCGCACGGAAATGGAAACGCCGTGACAGGCCGGGACGGGGCCGGCGGGCACGGGGCGGATCTTCCCGGCGCGAACCCGGCACCGCGGGGTCCGGGCTCGCGAGAGGACGGCGAGTCCAGCGATCTCGCCACGCTGGCGAAGGGCGGGCGCACCAATTTCTTCGGCTTCCTGCTGCGCCTTGTCGCGCGGCTGCCGTTCCTGTTCATTGCGGGCCGGTTCTATGGTGCGGACCAGCTGGGGCGGTTCGCATCGGCGCTGATCATCATCGAGATCGGCGGACAGCTCGCGACGCTGGGGCTGAAACGCGGTCTGGCAAAGGAGATGGGGCAGGGCGACCGCGAGGAAGCCGCCGTCATCGCCGACGGGCTGCTGCTGTCGCTGCTGTTCTCGTCGCTGCTGGCGGGCATATTGTTCGTCTTTCCCGAACCGATGTTCCCCAATGGCATGAATAGCCGCTGGGACCTGCTGCTGCCCTTTGCGCTGGTGTTCCTGGCCGTGACCGAGGTGATGCTGGCGGCGCTGGCGTTCCGATACAATATTGCCGCCACCGTGCGCAGCCGCGCGGTGGTCGAACCGTGGGTGCTGTCCATCGCTGCCGGCGCGCTGCTGTTCGTGCCCGCGCTGGCCGAAGGCGGGCTGGCGATCAGCTATCTGCTGTCCGTCGCCGCAGCCGCGATCACGGCGTTCGTCCCGATGCTGCGCATGTACGGCCTGCCGCACGGGTGGACCCCGCAGACGATGCGTCTGCTGCGGCTGGCGCGCGAGAACCTGCCGCTGGCGCTGGCAGACGCGATCGAGTGGGGCACGCGCAGGCTGGACATCGCGATCCTGGGGTTCTTCGTCAGCCCGGCGACGGTCGGCGTCTATTACGTCGCCGTGCAGGTCGCCAGCCTGCCGCAGAAGCTGAAGACCAGTTTCGAACCGATTCTTGGCCCCGTCATCGTGCGCAAGCTGAACGAGAAGGACTATGCCGCCATCGCGCGGCAGGTATGCCAGGCAGGCTTCTGGATCATCGCGGCGCAAACCGGCGTGGCGCTGGCGCTGGGCATCACGGGGGAAGCCGTGATGGGCCTGGTCGGACCGGGCTTTGTCGGCGGCACCGGGGCGCTGGCGTTCCTGCTGCTGGCCGAGGTCGTCGCCGCCACCGCGGTCGTGTCGGAAGCCGCGCTGATCTACCTGGCGCGCATCCGCAACCTGGTGGTGTCGATCGTCACGATCTGCCTGCAGGCGGCGCTGACCGTTGGGCTGATCACGCTGGCGCAGCGGCTTGGCCTGGCCGAGGCGTTCCAGGCGGCATCGGTCGCGCTGGCGCTGGGGCTGGCGCTGGGCTTCGCGTCCATCACCAAGTCGCGCATGCTGGGCCGCATGCTGGGCGAATCGATCAACAATTTCCGCTGGCCGCTGATCTGGGCGATCGCGCCTGCCGTGGCGGTCGGCTATCTGTTCACCCTGCTGCCCGAATGGATCGAGTTGGCGCTGGGCGTGCCCGCCATCCTCGGCACCTATGGCCTGGTCATCTGGCGCAAGGGGTTCGGGCCGGAGGACCGCGTGCTGTTCAAGTCGGGCGGCAAGACCGCCGCGAATCCGGCGGACGAGGTGCTTCCTTCGGCCGAGAGGGGGCGCTAGGACGCCGGGGATGAGACTATTGTTCGAGATTCCGGACTGGCTGCGGGTCGTCACCGGCGCGGTGATCGTGGGCTGCATCGCGCTGTTCGCGCACGCGCAGACGGGGCGCAACATGATCGAGCGGCTGGAAGCAAGGGCCGAGCGCGCCATCGCCGCCAATGGCGGCACGGGCATCACCGCCGATTTCACCACCACCAACGGTTGGCCCACGCGCCACCCGGTGCTGAGCGGTGGCGAGGACCTGCCCGACGACATTCGCGCGCGGGTCGCGCGGGCCGTGGCCGATCTGCCCGGCGTGGGCGGCGCGCACTGGGACAGCCGTTCGCGCAGCGTCGTCGCGCCCGAGCCCGAGATCGAGCGCGGGCCGTTCCACTGCCAGCGCGATGTCGAGACTCTGCTGTCCGTGCGCGTCATCCGGTTCGGGCAGGGCAGCGCGCAGATCGATCCGGAAAGCGCGATCCTGCTGGACGAGGTCGCGACCGCGCTGAAACCCTGCCGCGGCAGCATCATCGCCATTACCGGCCATTCGGACGCGGTCGGCGATGCCGCGGTCAATCTGCGACTGTCGCGCGAACGGGCGGCAGAGGTGCGCGATGCGCTGGTCGACCGCGGCCTGCCGCGCGATTCGCTGCGAGCGACGGGGCTGGGTTCGGCGCAACCGATCGAGGGGTTGCAGCCCGAGGATCCCGCCAATCGCCGCATCGAATTCTCGGTGATCGAGGTCGCTCCGCTGCGCCCGACGCCGATCGACATTCCCGACGCGGGTTAGGAGGACGCCATGCCGCTTTGGGTCGAACTGATGGTCTTCATGCTGATCATCTATGGCGCCGTGCTGGCGCTGATGCTGAGCTGGCTGCAACGTCGCGCGCGGCTTGCGCGCTTGACGCGGCAGCGTGCAAGGCGTCAGTTGAACAAGCGTCGTGGCAGCGACGAGACAATTGGGAAGAGCGAGGAAATCTAGATGGTTGAGATGATCCAGTCGAACTGGCTGGCGTTCCTGCTGGTCGTCATCGTGGCCGTGCTGATCGCCGTCTGGCTGATCGCAAGGCCGAAGAAGCCGCGCGATCGCAGCTATCGCCCCGACGTGCTGGACGAGGGCGTGGCGCCAGCACAGCGCAACCAGGCCTTTATCGATGCGCCGCCTGCCAGTGCGGGCAGGCCCGCGCATGAACACGAACCCCCCGCCGTGCCCGATACGCTTGGCGGAACGGGCATCGCGGTCGGCGCCGCCGCGCTGATGGCCGAGGAAGAGCACGAGGAAGCCGAGGCGTCACGGCATATGCACGAGGACCAGATGCCCGACACGCCGCGCGACGCGCAGGCCGTGGCCGCGGCGGTCAAGATGCATGACGAGGGCACGACCGACGACCTGCTGCGGATCAAGGGCGTGGGGCCCAAGCTGGCTGAGCTGCTCTCGTCCATGGGCATCTCGCGCTATGACCAGATCGCGGCGTGGAGCGATTCCGACGTGCAGGAGATCGACTCGCAGATGGGCCGCTTCGCCGGGCGGATCGAGCGGGACGACTGGCGCACGCAGGCGCGGTATCTCGCCTCGGGCGATACCGCGTCCTACGAGGAAAAGTTCGGCAAGCTCTAGGTCAGGCCTCGCCGCCGTCGCCGCGCTTCGCGAGCCTTGTTTTGCAGCCGTCGACCAGCTGGCCCAGCGTGGAGGAGGCGGGGAAGATCACTTTCCCGCCGCCCGCCACGGTCGCATAGAACGGCCCGCCGGTCAGCGCGATCCAGTGCGGATCGTCGGATGCCAGCGACCCGCTCCACTGGTCGCCGTCGTTGCTGACGGGCAGGCGCAGGATGCCGCGATAGCCCACGAAGGACAGCATCGCCTTGGCGCCGTCGTCCGACGGGACGTTGCGGACCGCCTTGACCATGCCGTTGTCGCACGACAGCGTCAGCAGGGCGGGCATGCCCGGTTCGCCATAGATCGCGCCCCCGTCCTCGCTGACCCAGCGGCCGTCTGGCGGATCGATCTTGCCCGGCATGGGAATATCCTCCGGCGCGGGTTTCGCATCGCTCAGCTGCATGCGGATGGGACCGCCGGCGGACGCTTTCTCGTCGTCCCCCGAACAGGCGGCCAGCGCCAGCGCGGCCAGCAGCAGGCTTGCCTTAGCGCGCATTGATGAATGCCCTGATGTCGGAGGACAGCTTCGCGCGGTCCTCGTCGCGGATATACATCATGTGGCCCGCGTCGTAATAGCGATGCTCGATCCGCGATTGATCGAAG
The DNA here is from genome assembly GCA_029936705.1 of Croceicoccus sp. Classification (GTDB taxonomy): domain Bacteria; phylum Pseudomonadota; class Alphaproteobacteria; order Sphingomonadales; family Sphingomonadaceae; genus Croceicoccus. The sequence continues at coordinate 4,025 of JAPYSD010000202.1, forward strand.
CCTGTGCGCGACAACGCATATTCGGCGGCGAAGAACGGGGTGGCGAAATCGTACCAGCCCTGGCCGACGAAGATCCGCATGTCCGAGTTTTCGCGCATCGCCTTGCCCAGATAGGGGGCGACCGTCAGATAGGCATTGGTGTCGCGCCAGCCGGGAAGCTTCCAGTCCCAGTCGCCGACGCTGCCGATGGTGACATATTGCCGGTCGGTGGCGTAACCGACGCTGTCGCGCATCCAGCTGTTCATCGCCGCTGCATAGCCCGCGTCGATGCCATAGAAGCTGGGATCGTTATCGGGCGTTTCGCCCGCGCTGTCGTAATCGACGCCGGTATAGCGGCTGTCGAGCCGGCCCACGGTCAGGCCCTGGTCGCGCAGCAGCTCCTTGTAGAAGCGGCTGGGCGTCACGCGCAGTTCGGCCTGGTCGAGATAGGTTTCCGACAGTCCCGTCAGGCGCGACAGCTCTGCCCGGACGCTGGCGCGTTCGGCATCGCCCAGGTTCTGCCCCTTGAGCAGCGCGGCGGCATAGGGGCCGATCGCGAACTGGCGTGCTTCCTCGACCAGCGCCTCGACCGAGGGGGCCTGGACCTTGCCGTGGTAATGCGCCGTCGCGGCCATGGTCGGCAGGTTGGTGATATAGGAAAGCTCGTTCCCCTCGGTATCCGCGCCCGCGGCAAAGTCGAGGATGGTCGAGATCAGGATCACGCCGTTGAGGCCGACGTCGTTGTACGCGCCCTCAAGCTCGTTAACCACGGCGGCGCTGCGGGTGGTGCCATAGCTTTCGCCGCCGACGAATTTCGGGCTGTTCCAGCGGCCGTTCTCGCTGATCCACTTGCGGATCACCTCGGCCACGGACTTGGCGTCGGCGGTGACGCCCCAGTAGTCCTGCGGATCGGTATCGCCGATCGCGTGCGAGAAGCCGGTGCCGACCGGGTCGATGAACACCAGGTCGGTGACGTCCAGCAGCGAATCCGGATTGTCGAGGATGGGGTAGGGCGGTCCGCCGTCGTCGCGGGCATCGGACGGGATCGCGACGCGCTTGGGTCCGAATGCGCCCATCTGCAGCCAGACCGATCCCGATCCGGGACCGCCGTTGTACAGGAAGGTGACGGGCCGCGTCTTGTCCTGCGGGTCGGCGATATAGGCGGTGGTCACGATGGCGGCGGCGGGGTTGCCGTCGTCGTCCTTCAGCACCTGTTCCTGCACCGTGGCTGTATAGCGCACGCGCTTGCCGCCGAAATTGCCGGTAAAGGATTTCGATGCCGCGTTCGGCTGATAGTCCGCAGCGGGCTCTGCCCCGCGCTTATCGTCGTCCTGCGCCATCGCGGGCGCGGGGACAAGGCTGGCGGCAAGGGCGGAACCGGCAAGGGCTAGCGCGGCAAGGCGCGGGGATCGCAAGGTCTTGATCATGCGCAACCTAATGCGGACATCGGCGGCAGAACGCAATTTGCAGGGCCGGTCTTTTCCCTCGATTTGCCGCAAAAAGCGGTATCTGCCGTTACTTCTTCCACTTCTTCTGCGTCTTGCCGTACCGCAGCTTGCGGGTGCCGGGCTTGCCCTCGTTGCTGCGGCCCACGATGGGTGCGCGCTTCTGGTCGTCGGGCAGGCCCAGTTCCTCGCCCTCCAGCCGGCGGATCTCGTCGCGCAGGCGTCCGGCTTCCTCGAATTCCAGGTCGGCGGCGGCGGCGCGCATGCGGCCTTCCAGCTCCTCGATATAGGCGCGCAGATTGTGGCCGACCATGTTGTTGCGCTCGTCATCGCCGGTATCGACGGTGACGCTGTCCTGCGACGCGGTATCGGCCACGATGTCGGCGATGCGCCGCTTGATCGTGGCGGGGGTGATGCCATGCGCCTCGTTGTATTCGCGCTGCTTTTCGCGGCGGCGGTCGGTTTCCGCCATCGCGCGTTCCATGCTGCCGGTGATGCGATCGGCATAGAGGATGACGCGCCCGTCCACGTTGCGCGCGGCGCGGCCGATGGTCTGGATCAGCGAAGTCTCGCTGCGCAGGAAGCCTTCCTTGTCGGCGTCGAGGATGCACACCAGCCCGCATTCGGGAATGTCGAGCCCCTCGCGCAGCAGGTTGATGCCGACCAGCACGTCATAGACGCCCAGCCGCAGGTCGCGGATCAGCTCGATACGCTCCAGCGTCTCGACGTCGGAGTGCATGTAACGCACGCGCACGCCCGCCTCGTGCATGAACTCGGTCAAATCCTCGGCCATGCGCTTGGTCAGCGTGGTGACCAGCGTGCGATAGCCCTTGGCGGCGACCGCCTTGCACTCGTTGATGCAGTCCTGAACCTGGTCCTCGACCGGGCGGATTTCCACCGGCGGATCGATCAGGCCGGTGGGGCGGATGACCTGTTCGGCAAAGACGCCGCCGGTCTGCTCCATCTCCCAGCTGCCGGGGGTGGCGGACACGGCAAAGGTCTGCGGGCGCATCGCGTCCCACTCGTTGAAGCGCAGCGGGCGGTTGTCGATGCAGCTGGGCAGGCGAAAGCCGTATTCGGCCAGCGTGATCTTGCGCCGGTGGTCGCCCTTGGACATGGCGCCGATCTGCGGCACCGTCTGGTGGCTTTCGTCCACGAACAGCAGCGCATTGTCGGGCAGGTACTCGAACAATGTCGGCGGCGGCTCGCCCGGCAGGCGGCCAGTCAGGAAGCGCGAGTAATTCTCGATCCCGGCGCAGTTGCCGG
>JAPYSD010000731.1 GCA_029936705.1 Croceicoccus sp.
GATCCGCCGCGTGCCCGCGGTCTACCTGATCGATCCGGCGGGGATCGTCCGCCGTTTCCTCCGACAGCCATCCGGCGGCGGGCAGCAGGCTCGTCAGCGACTCGGCCAGGAACCGGTTCACCGCCAGGTCGGCGGCGGAGACAGGCGTATTGTCGTCCTTGCGCCAGGCGGTCGTTGCATTGCCCGCGCCGGGAAACTCGGCCATCGCAATGCGCGCGGCCTCGGCCATGATCGCGTCGAATCGGGTATAGTCAAGCATGCGGCCTCCCTTTTGGCATAGCTTGACTGCGGGCGCGACGCGTCTCGTCAGCGTGTTTTCCTGCTAATGCTTCGCAAAGTCCGACGACATTGCGCCGGGCACCCCTATTTAGACGCCAAGCGCCCTTTTCAACAGGGCGCGCCTATGCTTAGACGCGTGCAAAGCGAACCCTTCCTTCGGCGGCGCGACGGCCGCATCAGGCATTGGCGAGGATTATTTCGATGAACATCCACGAATACCAGGCAAAGGAACTGCTGGCCAAGTACGGCGTCGGCGTTCCCACCGGCTATGCGGCCCTGACGGTCGAGGAAGCGGTCGAAGCGGCGAAGAAGCTGCCCGGACCGCTCTATGTCGTGAAGGCGCAGATCCACGCCGGTGGCCGCGGCAAGGGCAAGTTCAAGGAACTCGGCCCCGATGCCAAGGGCGGCGTCCGCCTGGCCAAGAGCATCGACGACGTGAAGTCCGATGCCGCGGACATGCTGGGCAACACGCTCGTTACCGTGCAGACCGGCGACGCGGGCAAGCAGGTCAACCGCCTCTATGTCACCGACGGCGTCGACATCGCCGAGGAATACTACCTCTCGATGCTGGTCGACCGTGCGACCGGCCGCATCGCGCTGATTGTTTCGACCGAAGGGGGGATGGACATCGAGGAAGTCGCCCATTCAACTCCCGAGAAGATCACCACGATCACCATCGACCCCGCATCGGGCTTCCAGCCCCACCACGGCCGCGCCGTGGCCTTCGCGCTGAAGCTGACGGGCGACCTCAACAAGCAGGCGCAAAAGCTCGCCAAGCAGCTGTACGAGGCTTTCCTCGACCTCGATTGCGAGATGCTGGAAATCAATCCGCTGGTCGAGACCAAGGATGGCAACCTGCTGGTGCTCGACACCAAGATGAGCTTCGACGGCAATGCCATGTTCCGCCACAAGGACGTCGCCGAGCTGCGCGACATCACCGAGGAAGACCCGGCCGAGGTCGAGGCGTCGAAATATGACCTCGCCTACATCAAGCTCGACGGCAACATCGGCTGCATGGTCAACGGCGCGGGCCTTGCCATGGCGACGATGGACATCATCAAGCTGAACGGCGCGT
>JAPYSD010000732.1 GCA_029936705.1 Croceicoccus sp.
TGTCGGCGGCCTTTACCGCGTTTTCCGTGGCGACCATCTTCAGCATGTTCGCTTCATTGCCGCACGGCATGCCGTTGGATTGCATCCATGCGACATTATACAGCAACAATTCGGTCAACTTTTGCGATGTAGCTATATCCGCGACATAATGCTGCAGGATCTGGAAGCGACCGATCACGCCGCCAAAGGCCTTACGTTGCATCATGTAATCCAGCGCATCTTCCAGCACGCCGTCGATCGCGCCGAGACATTGTGCGCCTACCATGATGCGCTCATTGTTAAGGCTGGGCAGCATCGCGCTCCATGCCTTCCCGGGTTCGCCCAGAACGTCCTCATCCGGAACGAAAACGTCCTCGTAATGAACCTCGCAACTGCCCATTGCGCGCATACCTAGCTTGGGCAGGAGGCTTGCCGTGATCCCCGGCGACTTTGCGTCGACGAACAGAGCGATCAGGCCGTGATGTTTTTTTTCTGCGTTGCGGTCACTCCGGGCAAGTACAAGCAAGCGATCGGCGACCTTCGCAGCCGTAGTCCACATTTTCGCACCGTTGAGTTTCCAACCGCCATCGACCTTATCGGCAAAAGTCTTCATCGCGCCCAGCACGTCGGTTCCGCCATCGGGTTCGGTCATCGAGATCGACACGCGGAGATTGCCGGCCGCCATTTCTGGCAACCAACGCTGCTTCTGCTCTTCATTTCCGGCAATCGCGATCGAATGGGCACCCCCAAACGAAGTGAGACCCCAGACCCATAACAGGCCTCCGGCAGTACGAGACATTTCGCGGGCGAAGATCATCTGCATCACAACATCGCCACCAAGGCCGCCGTATTCCTCGGGAATGCCGACGCCAAAGAATCCTTCTGCTTTCAACTTTTCCCAGATCTCGAAGGGATAGTTCTGCTCATCTGCCTCAAGCTTGCGCATGAGATCTTTGGGCAACTCCGCATCGACCCAACGTCTTACGACATCGCGAAACGCGACTTGCTCTTCTGTGAGATTGAAATCCATGCTTACCTCGTGCTTCGCATCGCCACGACTGAAACCTATCGAACGGAGGGTTAGATCGACAGTCCGCCCTCGACAGGCAGAACGGAACCGGTAACGTAGGAGCCTGCGGGGGAGGCCAGATAAATCGCCGCACCTGCCATGTCTTCCGCCAAGCCGGTTCGACCGCGCGGCACCATGGATTCTACCATCTTGCGCATTGCATTATCTTTGATCACGGTCATGTCGCTTTCGAAGAACCCCGGCGCGATGGCATTCACGGTGATATTGTCCGAGGCAAGGTTCTTGGCGAGCGACTTGGTCAGCCAGTGGATCGCGCCCTTCGATGCCTGATAGGCATAGACTTC
>JAPYSD010000733.1 GCA_029936705.1 Croceicoccus sp.
ATCTATGGGTCCGCGCGCATCCCTTCGCCCGAGCGGGTGGACGAGATGCTGGCGAACGCCGACGATGATCCGCGCGGCCGCAAGGTGGTCGAGAACCTTGCCGCCAAGGCGAAATATTACGACGAGGCTCGGCGGCTGGCCTTCATGGCAAGCTCGTGCGCGGTGATCGAGGACGGGCAGCGCCAGTTCGTCGTCACCTCGGGCGGCGGCCCGGCCATCATGGAAGCGGCCAATCGCGGCGCGGGCGAGGCCGGGGCGGAGAGCATCGGCCTCAACATCGTGCTGCCGCACGAGCAGGCGCCCAACGAATATGTCACCCCGCGCCTGTCGTTCCAGTTCCACTATTTCGCGCTGCGCAAGATGCATTTCCTGCTGCGCGCCCGCGCGGTGGCGGTGTTCCCGGGCGGCTTCGGCACGTTCGACGAGTTCTTCGAGCTAATCACGCTGATCCAGACCGGCAAGATGAAGCCGATCCCGATCTTCCTGTTCGGCAGGGATTTCTGGAGCAAGGTCGTCGATTTCGACGCGCTGGCCGACGAGGGCGTGATCAGCCGCGACGACCTGAAGCTGTTCCGCATCGTCGAAACGGCCGAGGAAGCGTGGGAACGGGTGGTCGGCTTCTACAAGCTGTCGTGCCCGGTGAAGATCCCGATCCCCGAGAAGCTGGCGGTCTAGAGCCGGACCGCCTGCTGCCCGAGCGGGCCGTTCCCCTGCCCTAGGCCGGGAGCGGCCAGCATCGCGGCGCGGGTGAACGCGCGCGCCTGCTCGATCGCGGGCACGAGGCCAAGGCCCGCGCCCAGGCCCGCCGCGATCGCGCTGGCCAGCGTGCAGCCGGTGCCGTGCGTATGGCGCGTGTCGATCCGCGGGCTTTGCCACGAACGCGGTTCTTGTCCGGGCCGATAGAGCGTGTCGGTCACCGGGTCGTCGGGCGCATCGCCGCCCTTGGCGAGGAAGGCGATGCTGCGGCCCGTCAGCGCCTCGGCGCCGCCCAGCGCGTCCAGTTCGGGGACGTTGGGCGTGGTCAGCGCCGCAATCGCCATCAGCCGTTCGAACGCCGCCACGGTGGCGCTGTCCGCCAGCACCGATCCGCTGGTCGCCACCATCACCGGGTCGAACACCACCGGTGCGTCCATCCCTTCCAGCAGGTCCGCGACCGCCTCGGCAATCGCGGGCGAACCCAGCATGCCGATCTTCACCGCGTCGATGCCGATGTCGTCGATGCAGCTTTTTGCCTGCGCCAGCACCATCTCGGGCGGCAGCACCTCTACCGCCTGGACCCCCAGCGTGTTCTGCGCGGTGATGGCGGTGATCGCCGTCATCGCATGGCCGCCCAGCATGGTGATGGTCTTGATG
>JAPYSD010000203.1 GCA_029936705.1 Croceicoccus sp.
GGCCAGCGGCGAGGTCATCGCCGCGCTGGCGGTGGACGAGGGGCCGCGCCACGCTCCGGACAGGATCGCCGCGAAGGTCGAGGGCGGCAGGCTGACCGGCACCAAGAGCTTCGTCGCCGATGCGGCCGAAGCGGACATCTTCATCGTCGCGGCGGCGGACGGGCTGTACCTGGCCGAAAAGGGCGAGGGCGTGTCGGTCGATGCGCGCGTGCTGGCCGACCGGCGCTGCCACGGCGAAGCCGCGTTCGATGGCGCGCCTGCCATCCGGCTGGGCGATGCGGAAATGGTGCAGCAATTGCTGGACCGTGCGCGCATCATGACCGCGTGCGAGATGCTGGGCATGGCGCAGCACCTGTTCGACACCACGCTCGACTATCTGAAGCAGCGCGTGCAGTTCAACCAGGTGCTCGCGACGTTCCAGGCTTTGCAGCACCGCATGGCCGACCTGTTCGCCGAGATCGCGTCCATGCGCGCGGCGGTCGAAGGCGGCCTCGAAGCGCTCGACAGCGGGCGGCGCGTGGCACCGGCGGCCTGCATCGCCAAGGCGCGGGCCAATGACGTGCTGAACCTGGTCAGCCGCGAGGCGATCCAGCTGCACGGCGGGATCGGCATGACCGACGAATACCCGGTGGGCGATTATCTGAAACGCGCCCGCGTGCTGGAAAACCGCTGGGGCAGCAGCGCATTCCTGCGCGACCGTTTCGCGGGGCTGGCGGGTTACTGACAGCTTGGAAAATGCAGAGGCGTTAGCAGGGGAAGCGGCAGAGGATCCGGTCGCGGCGAACACGCGCTTTGTCGAGGAGAACCTGAAACGCAACTATGTCGCGAATTTCATCCACGGCGTGCTGGGGCTGACCGGCTTTCGCCTGATCTATGCGCCGACGATCATCCCCGCCTATCTGCAGATGCTGACGGGCAGCGCGGCGGCGGTCGGGCTGGGCAGCGCGCTGTTGCAGCTGGGGGCGACGATCTCGCCCATCGCGGCGGGCACACGGATCGAACACCGCAGCCACATCTTGCCCTATGCGATCCGCATCGGCACGATGATGCGGATCCAGATCCTGGGCCTGGCGCTGACGGGCTGGCTGCTGACAGGGATATGGGAGGCCGCGCTGGTGTTCGGCTTCCTGTTCGTGCTGGGCTTCTTCAACGGGGCGCAGCGGGTCGCCTTCCAGATGCTGATGGCCAAGCTGATCCCGATCCGGCGCCGGGGGCGGCTGCAGGGCTATCGCAACCTGGCGGGCGGGGCCATCGCGGCGCTGCTGGCATGGGTTGCGGGCACCGTCTTTATCGAGGGGAACGTGTTGGGCAACGGCTATGCGACGACGTTCCTGACCGCCTTCGTGCTGACGTCGATGGGGCTGGTCGTGCTGAAGACCATGATCCGCGAGCCTGCACTGGTATCGCCTCGTCCGCAGCGCCCATTCCGTGAAAGGCTGCGCGAATTCCCGCAATTGCTGGCGGACCGCGATTTCCGATTTTACCTCGTCGCGCACAGCCTGGGCACGGCGGCGCGGGTCGGGGCGCCGTTCTGGACGATTTATGCGGGCACCCGGCTGGGGCTGAACGGCGCGCTGATCGGCAGCCTCAGCCTGCTGTACCTGGGTGCGGATACCGTATCGAACGTGGTCTGGGGCAATGCGGGCGACCGCTGGGGCTTTCGCGGGGTCTATGCCGCTTCGCTCGCCTGTTCGTTGGCGGGGGTGGTGCTGCTCATTCTGGGCGGCTCGGGCGACGGGGCCGCCGCGATCTATGCGGCCTTCGTGCTGCTGGGCGCGGGCGGTTCGGGCTGGATGCTGGCGGCCAGCACGATGGTGCTGGAATTTGGCGAGGAAAAGGACACGCCCATGCGGCTTGCCTTCGTCACCACGGTCGAAGGGGCGATCGCCGCCATCGGCCCGGTGCTGGCAGGCGTGACGGTGGCGCTGGCCGGGTTCACCCCGCTGTTCGCCGCGATCATCGCCGCGCTGCTGGCCGCGCTGGTCGTGTTGCTGGCAAGGGTGCGCGAACCGCGCCACCTTGCGGCAGCGGCGGCGCAGGGAATCAATCCGGCGGATCCGTGAACAGCCCGGCGGTGAAGACCCAGCCGTAATAGCGCACCGCCTTGGCCGGATCCTCGAACCGTTCGGCCCAGTGACGCGCTTCGTATGCGGAGTTCAGCGTCGACATGATCACCTGGCTGGCGATCAGCGGGTCGATCGGCCGGATCGACCCGTCGGCGATGCCGTCGATCAGCATGCCAGCGAAACGCCGCGCCAACCGGTTTGAGCGCGTGACCACGTCCTCGCGTTCCTCGCTGGGAATGGCGTGCAGCGCGGTGGTGCGCAGCAGCGGCATGCCGTCGAAGAACTGCAAATCGATCAGCTCGGCCAAAGTGCTCGACAGCCGGGTCCAGTAATCCGCCTCCAGCGCCTGTCCCGCCAGCTGCACCGCGGCCAGCCGGTCATAGCTGCGCTCGAAACAGCTGAGCACCAAATCGTCCTTGGCGCTGTGGTGGTGATAGAAGCTGCCCTTGGTGACGTTCAGCTCCTTGGCGATCCGGTTGACCGATGCGCCGCGGTATCCGCGCTGGTTGATCATCGCGGTGGCCGAACGCAGGAACTGGTCCAGCGTGTTCGCCTCTCCCTCGTCCATTGTGCGCCACGCGCGGTCCAGCGGCTGCGGCTGCCATTCGCCGGGGCGGGCGGTCACGCCGTTTTCCAGGATGTCGAACCAGCGCTCCTCGATCCGGTCGAAATCGTGGGTGGAATAGCGCAGCGACCAGATCGGCCACCAGAACACCGATTCCAGCAGCGCGTGGGCGCGCGCGGTGTTCAGCGCCTTGCCCATCGGATCGCTGGCAGGGCCGAAGAAATCGCGCAGGCTGTGCGAGATGCGGCGGAAATGGTCGAGCAGCGGCTTCTGCGCATCCTCGTCCAGCGTGCGCATTTCGGCCAGCACGGTGATCAGGCCGCGCTCGCCGCGGCGGATGCGCTTGCGCAGCTCGATATTGGCATGCAGGAAATGGCGCACGCGCGAGCGGGGATCGGGCTGCGCGCCCGCCTCTGCCGCCATCGCCTCCAGCCGGTCGAGCGTCGCCTCGTACACGGCGACGACCAGCCTTTCCTTGCGCCCGAAGTAATAGGTGATGCTGGTGGCGTTCAGCCCGACCTCGGCCGCGACATCGGCAAAGGTCATGCCCTTCACGCCCAGCTCGTTGATCAGTACCGAGGCGGCGTCGATCACGTCCTGCCGCTTTTTCTCGAACCGTTCGGTCTCGGCGCTCGCCTTCACTGCTGTGTCTTTCCTGGTCCGTCCGCCCCATGATGCGGCCATGTCGGCCCGGCGACGGCGGCCGGACCTAGCCCGCCGTCCCCCGATCCGTAGCGTCGGCAAGCAGATGTTGCAATTCGCCCTTCAGGATCTTGCCATTGGCGTTGCGCGGCAGCGTCTCGGCGGAAAAGCCGATCCGTACCGGCACCTTGAACCGCGCGAGCCGCTCGCCCACCCATGCCTGCAGCTCTGCCTCGGTCGCGGACTTGCCGGGGGCAAGGTGGACGACGGCGGCGGGCTCTTCGCCCAAGGTGGGGTGGGGCAGGCCGACCAGCGCCGCGTCGGACACGGCGGGATGGTCGTAGAGCACGTTCTCGACCTCGCACGAGTAGATGTTCTCGCCGCCGCGGATGATCATGTCCTTGGCGCGGTCGACGATGAACAGGAAGCCTTCGTCGTCGATGCGGCCCAGGTCGCCGGTGCGGACCCAGCCGTCGATGAAGCACTCGGCCGTGGCCTCGGGCTTGTTCCAATAGCCTTTCACCACCTGCGGGCCGCGCACCCAGATCTCGCCCACCTCGCCGGGGGGCAGTTCGGTTTCGCCGTCCTCGCCCGTTATCTTCAGGTCGACGACCGCGACGGGATGGCCGCAGCTGTCGGGGCGGTTGAGGTAGTCCTCGCTCGAATGGCTGGTGACGGTCGCCATCGTTTCGGTCATGCCATAGCCGTTGCTGGGCAGCGCGCCGAATTCGGCATGGATGCGGCGGACCAGTTCGGGCGCGGCGGGCGCCCCGCCATAGGCGATGGATTCGATGGAGGAGAGGTCGAAATTGTCCCGCGCCGGGTGGTCCAGCAATTGCCACGCGATGGTCGGCACGCCGCCGGTGGCGTTGACCTTCTCGCGCTCGATGATGGCAAAGGCCTTTTCCGGGTCCCACCGGTACATGTAGATCGCGCGGTTGCCCGCCACGATGCTGCCCATCAGGCTGGCCGAACAGGCGGTGACATGGAACAGCGGAATCACGACCAGACCGGTCTTCTTCACCGGTTCGGGCGGAACCTCGCCCCGGCGCAGCGCGGCGCAGGCGACCGAATAGGCGCCCGACAGGACGTTGGTGGTGATGTTGCGATGCGTGCCCAGCGCGCCCTTGGGCATGCCGGTGGTGCCGCTGGTGTAGAAGATGGTCGCATCGTCGTCGGGTTCGATGGCGACATCGGGCAGTTCGCGCGCAGGCAGGCTGCCATATTCGGGCGGCGTGCCGATCAAATCCTCCAGCGCCGAGGCCGGGGCGTTCAGCGGATCGGCGGCGCGCGAGACGAGCGCGTTCGTCAGCTCGGGCAGCTCGCCGGTGTGCGGCGCGATGCGTTCCCATCGCTCGTCGTCGCAGATCAGCACTTTAGCGCCCGAATCCGCGAGGCCATAGGTCAGCTCCGCACTGGTCCACCATGCGTTCAGCGGCACGATGATCGCGCCGATGGAGGTGGCGGCAAAAAAGGCGACGGGCCATTCGGGGAGGTTGCGCATGGCCAGCGCGACGCGGTCGCCCTTGGCCACGCCCAGTTGCTGCAGATGATGCGCCAGCGTCGCGACGGCGCGGAACCAGCCGTCAAAGGTGACGCGCTCATCCTCGTACACGACGAATTCACTGTCGCCGTGCGCGCGCCCGGCCAGCGCGATGGCGCGCAGGCTGGGCGGGGCGTTCTTCCAGGTGCGCAGCGTGACGCCGCGGATCTCCACCTCCTCCATCTCGAACCGCTGGCCGGGCGCGGTCAGCATGTCGCGGCATTGCCGGCGGCTGATGGCGGGCCAGCCCGCAGGCGGAGTCCAGCGGCCGGGGGTGAGGGGAGGGGCGGTGTCGGCGGGGCGGCTCTCCATGATCAGAGAACCTCGAACAGTCCTGCCGCGCCCATGCCGCCGCCCACGCACATGGTCACGACGACATAGCGGGCACCGCGCCGCTTCCCTTCGATCAATGCGTGGCCGGTGCAGCGCGCGCCGGTCATGCCGAAGGGGTGGCCGATGGAGATCGAGCCGCCGTTGACGTTGAGCTTGTCGTCCGGGATGCCCAGCCGGTCGCGGCAATAGAGCACCTGCACCGCGAACGCCTCGTTCAGCTCCCACAGGCCGATATCGTCCATGGTCAGGCCGAACCGGTCCAGCAGCTTGGGAATGGCATAGACGGGGCCGATGCCCATCTCGTCGGGCTTTGTCCCTGCGACCGCCATGCCGACATAGCGGCCCAGCGGGGTCAGCCCGCGTTCCTTCGCGACGGAGGCTTCCATCAGCACGGCGGCGGACGATCCGTCGGACAGCTGGCTGGCATTGCCCGCGGTGACGGTATGCCCTTCGCCCATCACCGGCTGAAGCGAGGCCAGCCCCTCGAGCGTGGTGTCGGGGCGGTTGCAATCGTCCATGTCGATCGTGACTTCGCGCTGCGACACCTCGCCCGTCGCCTTGTCGGTGACGTTCATGGTGGCGGTGACGGGCACGATCTCGTCATCGAAGCGCCCGGCCTTTTGCGCGGCGGCAGTGCGCTGCTGCGATTGCAGCGAGTATTCGTCCTGCGCCTCGCGGCTGATGCCATAGCGTTTTGCCACGACCTCGGCCGTGCCGATCATCGGCATGTAGGTGGCGGGATGCATCGCGATCAGCCCTTCGTCGGGCACGATATTGCTCTTGCCCGACCGCAGGGCCGAGATCGATTCGACCCCGCCCGCGATGCAGACGTCCATGCGGTCGACGATGATCTGCTTGGCCGCGGTGGCGATGGTCATCAGCCCGGACGAACACTGCCGGTCGATGGTCATGCCGGGAACGGTCACCGGCAATCCGGCACGCAGCGCGACCAGCCGGCCCATGTTGGGTGCCTGCTGCCCCTGCTGCATCGCCGCGCCGATCAGCACGTCGTCGACCTCTTCGCCGGAGAGCTTCGCCCGCTTCGCTGCCTCGGCCACGGACCATGCGCCCAGCTGGACGGCGTGGGTGGCATTGAACGCCCCGCGCACCGCCTTGGCCAGCGGTGTTCGCGCGGTCGATACGATCACGGCTTCGCGCATCGTGAACCTCTCCTTGGATCTTGTGTTGTTGTTCGCATCTTGATCGGACACGGCGCCGAGCGCAAGCCCGGAAATCATAAAAATGAAGAACGGGTATGTTTTTTTGAACGCGGCACGTTAGAGTCCGGCCCGCAGAACGATGCTTTTGCGCCCGGTCGCGCGCGATCGGGCCATGCAGCGGAATGAAACAAGGGTATGTAGAAGGGAGAGTTTGCATGTTCGACATTACCGACCCGGCGGAACTGGGCATGGACGCAGGCCGCCTGCAGCGGATCGACGGCTTTCTGAAAGAGCATTACATCGACAGCGGACGCCTGCCGATGACGCAGGTGCTGGTCGCGCGCGAAGGCCGCCCGGTGCACTATGGCATGCAGGGCCGGATGCGCGAG